>NZ_JBHIRW010000008.1:0-76804 GCF_042197445.1 Bartonella sp. AA1HLJMS
AATATGCTGGAGATACAATGCCTTTTTGCTAATTATGTTCCAAAAGGGATATAGAGCCGCTAAAAAGGAATAGGAAAGATCTAAAGTTAAGATCGAGATCATCATGGTGGGGCATTTTCTTTTGAAACTTTGTTTAAAGCGCGTTCATAGAGAGTTTTTGTTGATCATAAAAAAAGGGGGTGAAAACGACAAGGCATGTCTATAGGGCTTTATGAGGTCATTATAATATAGATGCTGTTTTGTTTATATTCTTTCATAAAGTTGAATTTTTATTTCATGACAATGTTTTGGTTGATAAACATATGATAAGCGTTACGAATGGGAATATATTTATGTTTCATAAATAAAAGCACATTTTGTATAGAGAGCTCTTTCTTTGTGTTTTCGCTATTGTATTCTTTTGACAAATGCTTTTCTTTTTGATTGTATCAGAAAGTTTAAAGAGAGACCTTGTTAGGATATAAAATGTTTCGTTCAACTTTTTTTAAAAATCGTGAAATCTATGGACCTCTTTGTATTGGCTTTGATCCGAGCCATAAAGTTTTGCAATCGTGGAAACTAAGCTTTGATTATAAAGGTCTAAAAGATTTTTGTGATATTCTCTTAACAGCAGTTGTTGGTAAAGTAGGGATTATAAAGCCGCAAGTCGCATTTTTTGAATTATATGGTGTGGAAGGTCTTCAAGCTCTCAAAGAACTGATTGAAAATGCACACGAACAAGGCATATTGGTTCTGGCGGATGCAAAAAGGGGGGATATTGGCTCTACTGCTGAAGCCTATGGTAAGGCTTGGCTTGGTTCAAGCAGTGCGTTCAAGGTGGATGCCATGACAGTTAATCCTTTTTTGGGTTTTGATGCTCTTATTCCTCTGATAAAGGTTGCAGAAGAAACTGGAGCAGGGGTTTTTGTGGTTGTTCAGTCTTCTAATCCAGAGGGAAAACAAATACGAAATGCGCTTATTGGTGATCAGACACTCTCTCTTCATCTCGCACAGTGTATTTGTGATTATAATAGTCAGTCTTCGGTTCTCCATCATAATATTGGCCCCATAGGTGCGGTTATAGGAGCGACATTAGGATCTGAATCAAAAGATACAATTGAGCAGTTAAACAATAGTCTGTTTCTCGTTCCGGGTATTGGCGCTCAAGGTGGAACAATGACACAACTAGCAAATCAATTTCCACAAAGACTTTTGCAGAATGTTATTCCCTCTGTATCACGCTCTATTACAGATGCTGGACGAAATATTGTTGATTTAAAAAATGTTATCAATCATTTTGCAGAACAAGCGCAAAGCACACTGATGTCTTGAGGATTTTTGCATCTGTAATAAATCCGAAGAATTCTGAGAGGGAGGGGTTTTGAGGGGGATGCTTCCGATTTATCAAGAATCAACTGTCGCTTTGAGGTTTCTTTCAACAAGCACAGATGTCTTTTCATTGAATGTTAAGCGGGCATTTCATGTTGAGCGGGGGGCTATGTTCCTATTGAAAATGCAAATATTTTCAGTAGATTGCCTTAAGGGTAAAGGTTTGCATCTTTTAAAAGCAAAAGCTTATGCATATTGTTACCAGTTTCCAGTTGATAAAGTTATTGCAGCGTTTGTTTCTATAAGATAGACACACGTTATCGGTGAATATATATTGTTGTTAGAGAAAAACATGTCATCAAAACAAGAAAAAACCAAAGCCCGTTTACCCCGTGGGTTTGTTGATCGTACAAGTGCACAGTTGTATGCAACTGAAACAATGATTGCGCAAATTCGTGAAGTTTATGAGCTTTACGGTTTTGAAACGCTAGAAACTCCAATTTTTGAATATACAGATGTGCTGGGTAAGTTTTTACCGGATTCAGATCGTCCAAATGCGGGCGTTTTTTCGCTACAAGATGATGATGAGCAATGGATGTCTTTGCGCTATGATCTTACCGCGCCTCTTGCTCGTTATTTTGCCGAGAATTTTGAAGTTTTGCCAAAGCCTTATCGCAGTTATCGTCTTGGCTTTGTTTTTCGCAATGAAAAACCAGGTCCAGGGCGGTTTCGGCAATTTATGCAGTTTGATGCGGATATTGTTGGAACACCAACGGTAGCCGCTGATGCCGAAATTTGTATGATGGCAGCCGATAGTTTGGAAAAACTAGGGTTTCAGCATCATGAATATGCCATTCGTCTGAACAACAGAAAAATTCTCGATTGCGTTTTAGAGAAAATTGGTTTGGGGGGAAATGAGCAGGTTGAAAAGCGCTTAACTGTCTTAAGAGCAATTGATAAACTGGATAAATTTGGTTCTGAAGGGGTGCGTTTGCTTTTGGGAAAAGGGCGTTTGGATGAAAGTGGTGACTTTACAAAAGGGGCGGAGCTTAAGGATAAAGAGATTGAGTGTATTCTTACCTTAACTGCTGCTGGAGCTGAAACAGCAGAAGAAACGCTTGAGGCTCTTAAAGAAGTGGTTGGTGATCATGTTCAAGGGCGTGAGGGAATTCGTGAGCTTGAGGAAATGCAAGCAATTTTTGCCGCAAATGGCTTTCAGAATCGTATCAAGATTGATCCATCGGTGGTGCGTGGACTGGATTATTATACAGGTCCTGTTTTTGAGGCTACGTTGCTTTTTGATGTTTTCAATGATGATGGGCAGAAAGTTGTTTTTGGCTCCGTTGGTGGTGGTGGGCGCTATGATGGATTGGTGGCACGCTTTCGTGGTGAAAACATTCCAGCAACAGGTTTTTCAATCGGGGTCTCGCGTTTGATCGCTGCTTTGCAAAATCTTGAAAAGTTGCCTATGAAGGAGACAACAGGGCCGGTTGTGGTGCTGATGATGGATAAAGAGCCAGAGGCGGTTGCTGGTTATCAAAAAATGGTGATGCAGTTGCGTGGTGCGGGAATTCGTGCTGAGCTCTATTTGGGGGCATCGGGGATAAAAGCGCAGATGAAATATGCAGATCGACGCCAAGCGCCTTGTGTAGTTATCCAAGGCTCACAAGAACGTGAGAGCGGAAAAATACAGATTAAAGATTTGATTGAAGGGGCGCGTTTGTCTCATGAAATTAAGGATAATCAAACATGGCGTGAAAGTCGACCAGCACAAGTGACGGTTGATGAAGATCAATTGGTCAAAACAGTACAGGATATTTTAGCCGCCCAAAAATGATAATGGTAAAAGTCTTTATCGAAGTGATTGTTCGAAATATTTTGGAAATTTGAAATTCAATTTTTAAAATTTGTGCTTTGCTCGTTTATACGTGTTGGTGCACGCGTTCAAAAGCGCGGTTTTGAAGTGTGTGCGGCATAAAAGAGAGATTTTTTAAGAGATAAATAAGCGCTATTTGCTATAAAACGTGCCCTTCTGAGGATGCGATGATAATGCGTTAAAATGAGCAAAAAAATTGTAACGAACAAAAACTCTGAGAAAATTAAAAGGTTTCACGCAACGCTTTCCCAAAAGTTTATAAAAATATTGACAAGTTCATATTGGCTTCATCTTTGAATTCTCATCTATGAGTATAAAATCCTTTGATGTTCTCTTCTTGGACATTACAAAATTTAGCCTTATTGCAAAAGGAGGGAGAACTAGAGCGTTTTATCCTAAAAGACTTTTTAAGCTTCAAAAAACAATGGAATGACTTAAATCGAACAATTTTTTACAGGAGCATGTTTGGATGAATTGTAAGCTGCCATAATGGTAACATACTGATAATATGCATTTTTCATAAAGTCAATTCTTTAACGGAGAAATGAAAATGGTCCAATATGATTTTACTCTGCTCTATGAACGAAATCCCTTTATTCTTGAAAGACCTGAGAATATTGGAAAATCATTTAAACTTCCTCCTTCAAATTTCGGATTTGAAGATCTTCCGCAAATTACCTTTTCAGGCGCCTCGTCGTGTCGGCGTATGATTTTTGGGTTATCATTTAGTGGTATGAAAGCATTTTTTGTGATGTTGTGGCAGGTAGGGAAAATGTTAGATGAGGGGGATGATGTGGATTTATGGTTTGATCAGATAACATTGGATCATGATATTCTTGAAGAATTTTTGACTTGCGATCTTTTAATTCAAGAACCAGAATATCTTAATTTTGAAAGTTTTAAAGAAGGTATCAAAGAATTAGAAACAAATAAAATTGTAGCGAAGGGAACAAAAAAAGATTGTTATTTCATCAATCCAGATATTTTTGGTCTTCCTGAATGTGATGAAGATTTTGAGTTCGATGAAGAGGAAGAGATAGAAACACACTTTACGGTAGAATACCCGAATAAACAACTCCTTTAACCGTTTTTCTCTTAGAGAAAAATAAAAGCTTAGAATAAATGGCTATGAGAACAGCAATGAGTCTGTTTATGGTATGTGAATTGGAATGTTTTCGGGATTTGTTTTGATTTAATATTCTCCATGAATGGTTCTTTATGCAGAGCAGTTTTTATGCCATATTTTCTTCTTTTTATGAGACATAAGTCAATTTGAAGTGTGCACCTCTTCAAACAAATGTTTGATCTGTATTTTCTTTCTTGATACTTTTGTGAACTTTGCAGTCTTGATGTTCATACCTCTTGTATTTTAGAGCGTTTACGAGAGGTATTTTTACTCTTTTTAATCGTTTATTCATATGCCAATCCCACTTGCTAATGAGCAAGAAAATAGTTTTAAGGGATTCAATATAAGAAGGGATAAAATAAAACAATCTTATGATATTCGGCTCCTCTCATTCAATATGCAAAATTATAAATTATCTTTATAAATCAAATTATTATTCGACACAAAGTTTTTCTCAGTATGAGAAATTTAGCATTGATCTTGCATATTTCATCAATACGTTAGTCCTTGATGTTTCCGAGAGAGTTTTTGCATGAATTTGCGCATTTGGCAATTGCATCCCCATTTTTTGATAGCGTGCAACAGCTTTTAACTCTTTGATTTTTTAGCGCTACAACGGGATTTTTCATCGGCAATTTTCCAAGCTTTTGCAAAGCCGTTAAAACATGAAAGATTTATTGAAAAATTATTGTTGGAATATTTTCTCACAGAAGGCGCACAATCAACTTATCGTGTCTGTTTTCACGAATAGAGGTTGCAAAAAGTAAACGACACAAATTCCCTGAGGAGGGAGATTTGTGTCGTAAAATTTTGTTTAAATAAACGATTGGGGGAATTAGCTTTTCAAGGCTTTTAAAACATGTTGTGGTGAAGAAACTTCATAAGGATCTGTTGCACAATTATCTGAAAAACCTGCTTCTTCGAACCATTGTTCAACCACACCATCATTAATAACAGCTGCATAGCGCCATGATCGCATGCCAAAACCAACATTGTCTTTTGCAACCAGCATACCCATTTTGCGCGTGAATTCACCAGAGCCATCGGGAATTAATTTCACATTTTTGATATTTTGTGCTTTTCCCCAAGCATTCATGACAAAAGCATCATTGACGGAAAGACAATAAATTTCATCAATACCCGCTTGTTTAAATTCATCATAGAGTTTTTCAAAATCAGGCAGCTGAAAGGTTGAGCAAGTAGGGGTAAAAGCTCCAGGAAGAGAAAAAAGAATAACACGCTTTCCTTTAAAGTAAGCATCGCTGTTAACTTCTTGCCACCGATAAGGATTGTCTCCAGCCATTGATTCATCGCGTACGCGTGTGTGGAATGTTACATTGGGAACTGTTTTTTTCATCATCATGATGCTCCTGTCTTCTTTTACGAAAATTTTGTTTTAAAACAGCCTTCGTATTTAAAAACATATGGCAAAAAGCGTTTTAAACAAAAGGGCTTCTTTAAAAATTCTTACTTCTAACGAGTGTGCAAATATTTCACACTTCCGTCAAGTAGAATTAATGGTCGACTTTGGATACTCTTCACCTTAAAATTATAGGAAAGAATATAAAGGTATTGATATGACCATAAAGACAGTTTTAACCACGGCTTTTGAGGGGCAAAAACCGGGAACGTCTGGTTTGCGCAAAAAAGTGTCTGTTTTTCAACAACCCCATTATGTAGAAAACTTTATACAGTCTCTTTTTGATAACATTGGGCCTCTTGAAGGAAAACTGTTGATTCTTGGGGGGGATGGGCGCACTTTTAATCGTACTCTTCTTCAGATTGTGTTGAAGATGGCGGCGGCGCATGGTGTTTTTTGTGTTAAAATGGGAAGGGGCGGTATTCTTTCTACACCTGCTGTTTCGCATCTTATTCGTAAAACTCATGCTCATGGTGGACTTATTCTTTCTGCAAGCCATAATCCTGGTGGTCCAGGGGGAGATTGTGGTATTAAATATAATATTTCTAATGGGGGTCCCGCTCCTAATTCTTTATGTGATGCTATTTTTGCAACATCGCAACGTCTTTCCTGTTATAAAATTTTTGAAGCACCAGATGTTGATTTAGATAGGCAAGGTACAACCTTTATAGGAGCCATGCGGATTGATATTATTGATCCTGTCACTGATTATGTTGCTTTGATGCAGGAGCTTTTTGATTTTGACTGTATTGCTAAGGCCGTTGCTCGAGGTCTTACTTTACGGTTTGATGCCATGCATGCGGTAACAGGGCCTTATGCCCATGAAATTTTTGAAAAATGCTTAGGATTTTCTGAAGGGACGGTGGTTAATGGTATTCCTTTGCCAGATTTTGGAGGTGGTCATCCAGATCCCAATTTGGTTTATGCCAAGGCTCTTTATGATTTATTGATGTCAGAGCAAGGACCAGATCTTGGCGCAGCCTCTGATGGTGATGGAGATCGTAACCTTATTATTGGACGTCAACAATTTGTTTCGCCTTCCGATTCTTTGGCTATTATGGCTGAACATGCACATCTCATTAAAGGATATCGGAAAGGTGTTGTGGGGATAGCGCGCTCTATGCCGACGGGGCGTGCTGCTGATCTGGTTGCGGAAAAAAAAGGACTAAACTTTTTTGAAACGCCAACGGGATGGAAGTTTTTTGGAACCCTTTTGGATGCAGGAAAAGTAACCTTTTGTGGTGAAGAAAGCTTTGGAACGGGCTCTCTTCACATCCGTGAAAAAGATGGTTTATGGGCTGTCCTATTTTGGTTAAATCTTTTAGCGGTAACAGAAAAAACTGTCGCACAAATTGTTCAACAGCATTGGTTCACCTATGGGCGTTTTTACACGTTACGGCATGATTATGAAGAAGTCGAAGCAGACAAAGCCTTGGCACTTATAGAGCATTTGCGTGGGCATTTACCTCAAGAAGGAACCGAGATTGCTGGATTTTTCGTCAAAAAAGCAGATGATTTTACGTATCGTGATCCCGTTGATCAGAGCGTTAGTACGCAGCAAGGTATCCGTATTTTTTTCGAGAATGGCGCACGGTTGGTGGTTCGTTTGTCGGGAACAGGGACGCTAGGTGCTACTTTACGACTTTATTTTGAACAATATGAAAGTGATCCGCGCAAACACAATTTTAATCCGCAAGACGTTCTTAAACCTTTGCAACAGGTGGCATTAAAACTGTTAAACATACAACAAGCATTGGGGAGAGATCACCCTGATATTATCACCTAAGATCATTGGAATGTTTTTTTGTAAAGGTATGATGATTGATCACATGGGTGTGATTTTAGGGGTGTGATTTTATGTGCATAAGGGAGATCTTCCATTTTCAAGCTCTCTTTGTTTTTTCCTCCCTTACATATCAATCGGATTCCTCAAACTGCCGGATTCTTAAAACTAAATGCTGTAGGAAATTATAATCGAGCATAATCGGAGCATTTATGTCCAATGGGTTTGCTCAATGGCTTGATAGAAATTTTTGTTTAATAGGGGAATGTTTCTCATGCAAAACAAAATACGATCATTGTTGCACATTTCATATGTTTGTTTTAAAGAAGCTTCTCTCTCAAGACGCTAAAAACGCATCTTATGCGTGTTGCTTTGAAAGGTATAACCGGCCATCCATTGAGCAGCATCATTTTTACGCTTATGAGAGAGTAAGACGGCACCATCATTCACTTTGCTCGCTTTCAATGTTGGCTCTTATATTTGAGAGTGTTTAGTATTTTGGATAATCGTGTTACACGGATTTTCCTACTTGTAACATGCAAACAAAAGGCTTTGGTTGTTTCAATGTAAAAGGGGTTGAGAGAATCTCAGCTTATTTATCGGCTCTCATTCAATATACAAAACCATTAACTATGATCATAAATCAGTCTGTTCTCTAACATTATGACTGTTATCTTTACTTAAATAAAAGGTTAAGTTGGGGACATCATTTTCTTGTTTCTCAATGCTGCAATAGTTTTTAGCTCTCTGAGAACGTTTTATTCAGAGATGTTCCTTTTCTAATTGTTTTGTTATCCATTCGTTAATTGCATTGGTGATGTATAAGAAAATGATTTTGATTAATTTATTAGAGAGAATGAAGTGTGTAAATTTTATGATATGCGGGGGGCTTATTTGAGTTGTATAATGATCAATCATTTTTATAAACTTGTGTATAGTATGTGATGATAGTATTCATGAACACAGTTGGCAGATGAGGATTGAAACAAAGGGAAACATTTTTCTAAAATAATGGACAATAAGCACTTCTTGCTTTATGACCAGTCATAATGAATGTTTTTTCTAAAAAAGGGGAATTTATGACCCAATATCCCAAATGTCCTCGTTGTGATTGTCTTTATACTTATGAAGATGGTGAAAATTTTGTGTGTCCTGAATGCGCACATGAATGGCCACAAAAAAACGATGATACGGTTCTTGCCAATACTGTTTATGATGCCAATGGTCAGATTTTAACAAACGGAGATACCATTATAGTGATAAAAGATCTGAAAGTAAAAGGCGCTTCATCTGTTTTAAAAGCGGGGACGAAGGTAAAGAATATTCGCTTGGTGGATGGAGATCATAATATTGATTGCAAAATTCTAGGGATTGGTCAGATGAGTTTAAAGTCGGAGTTTGTGAAAAAAGTTTAAGCATTTGTCCTCTTGCAATTGTTTTTGGATTTCGTTGGTTTTCTATTTTTACATTCTTCTCTAATTGGGCATATTTTTCTCCAGTGGCTTCTTTTCTTGTTTCATAGATTACACCAATCAGATAAAAGCAATATGTTTTCCTTTATTGTAAGGCCATGTATAGCAGAGAAATAGCGACTCTGTCTTTTTCTTTTAATATGCGGTTATGAGGGGACAGGATGTTGACTCATAAGCAACAATAAAAGTATGCGCTTTATGAGAAGAACAATACCGTAAAGTAGACAAACTTATTCCTGCTGAATTGAAAAAATATTCTCATTTTTTTTATCAGATAATTTCTCAAACAACCATAATAGATCTGGCTTCAATGTATTTATTTTTTATGGGTAGTTACACCTTTTGCGTCATATTTATGGAAATGAGATTGAAAATGATAGAGGAAATTCTTGATTTTAAGAATGGAAAAAGGACGCTATGATCTTGATAAGGTCTTATTGCCATGCATTTTCCAGCTCTTAGTACTGCAACAGTCTCTTATAAAAGTGTACATAAGAGCTATTAAAAATAGTTTTTGTTATTATCCAGTTTGTGCTGTGTAAGCGGACGATTTTGATTGATGCAATAAAAACATAATTGAAATAAGAAGAATGTCAGAATTCTCATTGCAAGTTGCAAAATGTGATCTTTGTCGAGTGGCTGAAACAACATATTGATTTATAATAATAAATTAGCGTTATTCATATTGAATTAGAACCCCGAATAACGTGGGATTCTCTCATTTCAAATCTGTTCCATGTTGAATCAATTAAAATCACTTGCTTGCACACCACACGCGGGGCTGGCGTGTGGGTAAAAATGAGGAAAGAAAGGATTAAAAATGACTCTTATGAATCGTCTTAATGAAAGAGCTGTCGCATCATTAGGGGCTGGCAGATATGATGATGGTGCCGGCTTGCTACAAGAAGTATTTTGCGTGATTTGTCGTTGGAAGCACTGAGAAAGATAGAGCAAATGAGCACTCTATCGTACAATGTTTTCTTTTTTGGGTTTTCTTTTTTTGTAACGAGGTCGTGTTTTCCTCGTTAAAATTGCATGACAAGATTATGAGATAAAATAAATTTAAAGTGCACACCCATACATTGTACTTCTGTGTACGATTGGTTTGTTGAAATAACTTATGCTTCTTAAAGGGGGCTTTGAAATCTTTTTAAGGCATATGTGGAGGTGAAAGGTGAGTGAAGGTATCATTATTGGACAGATTTTTGTAACAGTACTCTATTTTTATGACTGCATGGCTTACTTCGAAAATTTCAGGAATAAAATGACGTAAGATTTTTGCACTCCATGTTTGAGCGCTGTTGAAGAGGGGCAATCGGTGTGGTTATTTTACCTATTGAGGTCAATATTTATTGTGGCATGGCTTCAACGCCTAAAACTTCAGGGATAAAATGACGTAAAAGATTTTCAATACCATGTTTGAGTGTTGCTGTTGAAGAGGGACATCCAGCGCAGGAGCCGCGCATATTGAGATAAACAATACCATTTTCAAATCCGCGAAAAGTAATGTCTCCACCATCGTTGGCAACTGCGGGGCGGATACGTGTTTCAAGGAGCTCTTTAATGGTTAAGACAATATCAGCATCTTTTTCGTCATAAAATTCTTCGTTAAGGGCATGGGTTTGTGCTTGTGTTGTAGCGTTGGTGGTGATCACTGGCTCATTGGATAGAAAATGTTCCATGATTGTGCCTAAAATGACGGGCTTGAGATGTTGCCATTCTCCTTCTTTTTTGCTTACGGTGATAAAATCATAGCCTAAAAAAACACCATTGATATTGGGAATATTAAATAGTTTAGCCGCTAAAGGTGAGTTTTTAGCTGCTTCTTCACGGTCACGAAATTCTAATACTCCCTCAGAAAGAACCACGCGTCCTGGCAAGAATTTAAGTGTTGCAGGGTTTGGGGTGGTTTCAGTTTGAATAAACATAAATTCTCCTTTTATAATGAAGGATTGGGAAGATCTTACATTGTAGAATATTATATTTTTTAGGCAATAGATCTAATATCTTCATCGGCAAGATTGCTAGGAATAACAATGACAGGGATTGAAAAAGCTGTTCCTTTATTCCCGATTAATTGAACAAGGGGTCCTGGTCCTTCTGTATGTCCACTGGCTGCTAAAACAATCAGTGCAATCCTTTTATCTTCGTCGATCAGTTTAGAAATCTCATCAATTTTTTTTCCTTCACGCACTACTATTTCTGTTTCAAGCGCATGGGTGGTGCGGACTTCACTGGCAATGTCTCCTAATATTTTATGAGCACTTTGCTTTGATTCTGTACGCATAACGTTGTTTACACCCAGAAAATGTTGAAATTCTGCACTATCAACGACACAAAGTAATACCAATGTTCTACTGGTATTTTGGGCATGCTGTGCGGCAAACGCAACGGCACGCCGACACTCTGGTGTTTCATCGATAATAACTAAGTTTTTTTTCTTTGGTTTTTTTTTCGGATTTTGGGGTTTGGAAATCATGCACTTTCTCTATTTTGTACAAACGATTTTTTTGCTCTCTACAGTTTTTAGTTTTATTATTTTTATGTATCGTGCAAAAATCCAATAATTTCACGAATTTTTTTCATATTTTCTTCTGCGAGCATACTAGCACGTTTAGCGCCATCATGCAAAACAGAGTCGATATAATCATTTTCTTGATGAAGGCGACGTAACTCCTCTGTTATAGGGGCAAGCTTATGGACGGCAAGGTCGGCTAGAGCTGTTTTAAAATGCGAAAATTGTTGACCAGAAAATTCTAAAAGAATCTTTTCTTTGCTAACTTTGGCAAAGGCGGCATAAATACCAAGCAGGTTATCTACTTCTGGTCGTTCTTTTAAAGCGGCAAGGGTATCGGGAAGTGGAGCCGAATCCGTTTTGGCTTTGCGTATTTTTTTTGCGATAAGATCAGCGTCATCGGTCAAATTAATGCGTGAAAAATCTGAAGGATCTGATTTTGACATTTTTTTCGTCCCATCGCGCAAAGACATAACGCGTGTGGCTGTTGTTCCAATAAGCGCCTCTGGGAGGGGAAAAAAGCCTTGTCTTTTTTCTTCATCCGTTTGCATAGAGACGCCAAAATTTAATTCGGCAATACGCTGTGCATAGTCGTTGTTAAATTTTTGTGCAATATCGCGTGTGAGTTCAACATGCTGTTTTTGATCTTCACCCACTGGAACATGCGTTGCACGATAGACTAAAATATCAGCAGCCATCAAAGTGGGATAGGCAAAAAGCCCGAGGGATGCTTTTTCACGATCTTTTCCCGCTTTATCTTTAAATTGTGTCATGCGTTGAAGCCAGCCAATGCGGGCAACACAATTTAAAATCCAGGCGAGTTCAGCATGTTGAAAAACACGTGATTGATTAAAAATAATATGTTTTTGAGGATCGATACCGGCGGCTAAAAAGGCTGCTGTCACTGTTCTGGTGGATTCGCGTAAAGTAAGGGGATCTGGGTTGACGGTGAGCGCATGCATATCCACAACACAATAGAGACAGTGATGAAAGTTTTGTAGTTCAACCCAATGCTGAATGGCTCCAAGATAATTGCCAAGATGTAAGTGACCACTCGGTTGTACGCCGGAAAAGACAAGTGGTGTGAAGGTATCCATAGGAGTGCTCTTTCTTCAATTAAGGTTATTCATTTTATTGTTTTTGACAAAGTATAGATATTATGAGCGTTTTTTCAAATTTTTAAGCGTGTGAAAAAAGGAACGGGTGTTGAATAAAAAATAGGCACTAAAATAGATCAAGAATATGCCGAGCATAATCCCTACTAAGGTGATCGCGCGCAAGAAAAAGGATGCTTGTGAGGATAAAGGAAAAGACAAAAAACCAAGCACATTCAATCCGTAATAGAGGGCTAGTGCACTCAAAAGAGTTGCCATCATGAGACATAATATTCGCTTTATCAGTTGGAAGTCGTATTTCCAATAACCGCGTTTGATAAGGACCCCCCAAAGCAACAGTGTGTTGACCCATCCAGAGGTAATTTCAGCAATAACAATGCCTCGTGCAGATAGAATAGGAAATAATGTTAAGGCGAGACCGATATTGATAAAAACGCAAATACCTGTAAAAATCATCGGTGTTTTGGTATCTTCATGGGCAAAAAAATTAGGAATAAAGACCTTAATAAGAACAAAAGCTGGAAGTCCTAGTCCATAAAGCTCTAGTAATTGTGCAACATGGTGTGTTGATTGACTGGTAAATTGTCCTCGCTCAAAGAGCAAACTGACTATGGGAGTGGAGAGCAGCAAAAAAGCGATGGATGCTGGAAGTGTTAAAAATAGCGTTAATTCAATAGAGCGGTTTTGTAAATGGTGGGTTTCTTCATGCTTTTTACTTCGCAAAGCGCGTGTTAATTCTGGTAAAAGAACGGTTGCAACGGCAATGGCGATTACGCCTAAAGGCAATTGATAAAGACGATCAGCATACATCAAAGAAGAGACAGCACCCGATTGACTAGAAGCAATATTGGTATTAATAAGCAAATTAATTTGCGTGATGCCACCCGTAATGGCTGCGGGGAATGCTAAAGTTAATAGCTTACGAACATTAGGACTTAAATGGGGCTGGCGGAAGGAAATTTTCATGCCACTTTGACGCAAAGCAAGGGCAATTAAGGTGAGTTGAATAAGACCTGCTGCCAATACACCCCAAGAGAGATTTAAACCGATATGCCAAGCGTCAAGTTTATAGATCCAAGCATAGGCAAGCACACCAATCAGAATAATGTTTAAAAAGAGTGGGGCAATGGCGGCAATAAAATAGCGTCGCAGTGCATTAAGCATGCCCCCCATCATGGCAGCAAGCGACATGCAGGTTAAATAGGGAAACATGATCGCCGTAAAATGAATTGTGGCGTTAAGCTTTGTTGCATCTTCGGTAAAACCTGGAGCAATAATGGTTCGTACCAAAAAAGGCATACTGAGTTCCATCGCAATCGTTAACAGTAAGAGCAGTGAAAAGAGAACGCCAAACACCTCTTCTGCAAACTTGCATGCCGTTTCGTGACCATCTTCAGTGATTTTTTTGGCAAAAAGAGGAATGAAAGCAGCATTAAAGGCACCTTCAGCAAAAAAACGGCGGAATGTGTTGGGAAAACGGAAAGCAGCATTAAACGCATCAGAAACAGGACCAGTTCCTAGTGCTGCTGCCATAAGCATTTCGCGTACGAAGCCAAAAATACGGCTCATGAGGGTTCCGGAAGCAACTGTTGCAATTTTTTTAATCAATGTCATAAAGATATATCAACTTTGTTGTAAAAGAGAAGCGATGACAGGAGAAATAAAGCGTTTTAAATCGTAAAAATCTGATCTCTATCCTAATCAAGGATACTTTTTGAAAGCGTTTTACGACGGTGTTTATCTTTCTGTCAACAATGGTGCTTGAAGACTTTTTTATGCTCCTTGTTTACTGTTGCATTAAAATTTTTATTGTTGCCATAAAATAATTAAAATTTCTTTTTCAAACTGAAATATGGGAGTGATATCATAACAGTTTGAAGAGACATGTAGGGATATATAATGATAATTTCTCTTTATGGTGTGATGTCGTGAATAGTGCAACCCAATGCCGTTCTGTTTTATGTGAGGGGTGTGCCCCTATTAAAAGAATGCAAATAAAATAAAAGCGTGGAGCAATACGTAATTTCCATTATTTATTCATTATTTAAAAAAAAACAGCGCTTTAGATGTTTTAAAAAGTCGTAAGGCTAAGCTAAAAGGTGATGGTAAAACTGGTGATTACTTTTCACTTTTACGGCTTTATGTTCTCCCCAAATGTGGCTGCCTTCCCATTTTAGAGATTACATAAACAAGAGGATAGGAAGACATGATCTTTCAACAGCATTTTTCTTGTTCAGGTTTCTTTTCACAGTTGATGAGGATAAAATCTGAGAAAATAAGATAAAGTTGCTCTCTCATGGTTTCCATTCTCGTTGAGGTGCGATTGATTTGCCGATGAAGGCAAGGGGATAAAGGCTATCATTTTTACCAGAGGGGGCGAAAAAGTTAAAGTTTATGAACCTTTTAGACATTCATTGCCGTTGCTTTTGTGTGCGCCGTTTTGTGAGGTTGAATATTTTCTTGTCTTTTGGGACTCTGATTGACGTTTTCTGTCATTTTTTGCACTTTAATTGCTTCTTTATCAAGGGTGTTGGAACATTTTTTTTCATTGTTTTTCTTTATAGATTGATGCTGGATAGATTGATACTGGTTTGGTGCGAAGCGCTCATCGAATTTATGGTTATAAAAATACATGGGTTGTATATGCGGTTCTATCTCTTTTATCTGCTTGATTATTTCCATAATCTCTTTTGCTTTAATGGTTGATGTGCCAAGACTCTTCGCAAGTCTTTCAGGATTATTTTCTTTTATAACTTCATGCTCGTTTGAAGATAAGCGCTCATTGATTTTTTTGATATAAGTCCTTATCTCCCCCCTTAATTCAGGAGAGTTTGATAACATTTCTTGCTGTTGTGCTTTTGACAAGGAAAGGAGATTTTTCATCCAAGCCTTAGGCATTTCTACCGACTGTTCACACCGCCTTTGTTTTACATGATGGGTATGGAGAATGTCTCTTTCTGTTTGTTTAGAAATATTGATATAACGATCAATGGCTCTACAGAGGGGCAAAATATTTTCTTCAGCATGGGCGCGCGCGTTGTTTTTTATGCCAAATACATTGCTACCAGAAAGCTTAGAAATCGATTGGGGAGAGGTGGTAATTTGATAGGTGAGTTGTTCTCCTTCAGTATGATTTTCATGGATCATCTCAATTCTTTCCCGCAAAATATGACGATTGCCATAAATGATTTGGCACAAAGTTTCTATTTCTTTTCTTCTTGCTTGAATGGAAACGTTGTTTTTTATCCTTGTGGCAATTTCATTGTTGGTAAGGGGGGCTATTGTTTGTGCGGGGATAAGCACTTCTTGCTGGTTTTGAATTTTTGGTGCTGTAAAGGAGAGGGCGTCACCGATTTTTAATGTCTGTATTTGCTCTGGGGTGAGATCTTTTTTATTTCCCAAGATGAAAGTTCCGTTAGCATCAAGCATAAAGCCATTGGGTCCACTGCCTCTGTAAAAGCCTTTATAGGTATGACCTTCTTTTGCTGTTATAATAAGATGATGATGAATACTCTCAAGCCCGATATGTTTCATACTGTCCATGAATTCTTTTAAAATAAGTATTTTTTCTGGATTTGAGATATCCTCAAGCAGATGTTTCATTTCTTCTTTATCTTTATGTTTTAGCGATGCAATGCTGGCAAGATTCATGCGTTTTTCTGTTACAAGAGAAAAGTCGAGTGTGTGGCCAGCAACTTGCCCAAGTTTTTCAAAAAACATTCGTTGTGTGCGTCCATTACCTTCTCTGAAAGGATGCGTATAGTTGAGTTGTATCAACATTTCAGTGACATGTTCAATAAATGTTTCGCGGGTTAAGCCTTTTAAACTATTCGTTTCAGCAAGTGTTTTATCTAAATTGTCTAGACCCTCCTGTATCTGTTTTGCTGAGGCAAAAGAAATACCAGCTTTTTTCATCATTGGCATATAAGCAACGGTACCATCTTCAAATGTAAATGGTTTTTCGCGTGTTTGTCCGGCCCATTCAAAAGTATTTTTAAATAGGGTGTGATGAATATATTGGAGATATGTGGAGGTTAGTTTTTGTGGTGGCGCTTCTTGGCGCAGATGAATGATTGCTTTTGTTGTATCATGGGCACATTGCACTTTTAATTTTCCATAGTCTTTTATTCCATATTTATTCTTTAAGGTGATACTATTGGGATAAAAGAAATTACGATGTATTGTCTTATTTTCTTCGGTTTCAGGCGGTGATGATAATTTCTCCTGTAAGGTGAGAGGGACGGTGTCCGTTTTTCTTGTACCAGTATCCCAGTATGCCATTGCTTTTTTTGGGGGCTGTTTTGTTCTTTCTTGATGATCAGAGCGTGTTTCCTTTGTCATTTTGACAGATATTGGATTATTTGTCGCTGTATTACTGCTCTGTAAAATGTTTTTTTGAAAATCTTTTTGCATTTGCCTCATAGCGGAAGCCGATTGAGCAATTGGTTGTGCCATTTGTTCTTTTTCTTGTTCTTGCAAACTTTGGGGCATAACTTTAACGCTGTCATGTAAAGCATGAGGGGCAATACACGGTGAAAAATGGGCTTGTTCTTTTTTCTTTGTTTGAATGGATGCGTTGTCTTTGCTCTTTTCAGTTATTTCATCGTTTTTAAGAGTGGCTCTTTTTTCTTCTTTTTCTTCTGGAAGCAATGTTTTTTGCTGGGTTTTTTCTGGGTTTTGAACTTTTTGTGCTGTAAAGGAGAGGGCATCACCGATTTTTAATGTCTGTATTTGCTCTGGGGTGAGATCTTTTTTATTTCCCAAGATGAAAATCCCGTTGGCATCAAGCATGAAGCCATTGGGTCCACTGCCTCTATAGGTACCATGATAGGTTTCTCCTTCTTTTGCAACGACAGCGAGATGATAATTTTTTTCATCCAATCCAAGCTCTCTCATAGAGTTGGTGAATTCTCGTAAGAGGAGCAATTTTTCTGGATTTGAGATATCTTCAAGCAGATGCTTCATAGGCTCTGGGTTGCCATGTTCCATGGCAGCGGCGCGGACAAAGTCTTTACGTTTTTTGCTCACAAGAGAAAAGTCTAGCTCATGTCCTGCTGCTTGAGAGAGTTTTTCAACAAACAGTCTCTTTGTGCGCCTATTGCCCTCTCTGAAAGGATGCAAGTGGTGCAAATCTATCATTATACTAGCTGCTTGTTCAACGAATTCTTCGCGCGTTAAGCCTTGTAAATTATTCTTTTCAGCAAGCGTTTTATCTAACTTTTCTAGTCCCTCCTGTATTTTTCTGCCAATCGCAAAAGTTTTTGTAAATTCTTTTCTTTTCAAAATGGGCATAGAAGCAACAGTGCCATCTTCAAATGTAAAAGGCTTTTCGCGTGTTTGTCCGGCCCATTCAAATGCATGGGAAAAGAGGCGTTGATGAAGGTATTTTAGATAAGAGGCATTAAACTGCTCTGGTAGAGGTTCTTGGTGCAGTTTTATCATTTCTTTTTTTACATCATTAGAACAGCATTCTTTTAATATTTCTTTATCTTTGATGCGGTATTTATTTTTAAGCACTTTGCTATTGGGGTAGAAAAAATTTTGCGCTTCTTCATTGATTTGCTTTGAAATGGCTGCATTAATTACAGAGTGTTGTTCTTGCAATTCTTCCTGTGTAGAGGAGGCACAATGTTCTGTGTTTTCTTTCATGCATATTTCCTTTCAAATGGTAACATTATTTTTGAAATCTTCTTTGTTTACATTTTTTGCCTTATATTATTTTCATAGCGTTTTCTTCAAAGAAGAATGCCTATTTGAATGATTGAAAAAATTGATCTTATTCGCATGTAACAAAGTTAAAGTTTATAATTTTGAAGTATTATCGTGAAATTTTATCAATGAATTCTGTAAAATAATGGGGTGTCTTATTCAAAAATTTCTGTATTTCATACACCGTCTTTGGTGCAATCTTGACAAGATAATTGCACCAAAGTTTTGGATAAAAAGCCAACAATTAGGAGATTTATCACGACAAAGCCATTGCTTTTGATGTTTCGGCTCTGCGCGGTCGAACATGCGGCTGGTCTTCTTGTCTAGAAGTTGCTGCAACTTCTTGATGCCGCTTTGCTGTTGAGCGTTCAGGCAGCTTCGGGGGCTGCGATAAGCTTTGCTGCTTTTGTAATTTTTTATCGAGATCGGTAAGTGGTTGATGACGTTTTTGTTGTTCTTCCTGATGGTTTTGCACAATGGTTTCTCTTAACTGTTTTATCGTATCAGCATAATCCTTAATGGCGGTACAAAGGGTAGGAAGATTTTCTTCAGCAGCTTTGCGTGCTCCGTTTTTTACGCCAAGGTTTTTTCTACCAGCAAGTGGAGCAAAAGATGTAGAATCCTTTTCAATTTGAAATACAAGCTCTTCTCCCATCTCTGGAATTTTGTGCATATCTTCTAGTCTATATTGCAAAATAAATGGATCCTTATAAACAATTTGGCACCAATATTGGATCTCTCTTTGACCATATTGAACCGATGGATCTTTTTGAACTCTGCGGGCAATTTCCTCATTTGAGAGAGGCTTTATTTTCTTTTCTGAATTGAGCGGATTTTGTAAATGTTGATTTGTTAGCTCTTCCTCTTGTGCTTGTCGCTGATGTTGTTGTTCCGTGTGAGAACCTTGTAAAATATTTTCACTTTTTGTATATTTTGAAGTATACACATAACCGTTAATGGCAGCACATAGGGTGGGAAGAGCTTCTTCAGCTTGTTTGCGCGCATGATTTTTTATGCCAAGAACTTTTCTACCAGCAAGCTTAGAAATAGACTTAGGCTGTTCTGTAACATCCCATAAGAGTTGTTCTCCCATATCAGGGTTTTCTTTAATTTCTGCTATTTTTTCTTCTAAAATAAGTCGGTCGCCATAAACCTTTTTGCACAAAAATCGTATCTCTTCTTGATATGCTACGAGCAATAGCTCTCTTTCCATTGTATTAATAGATGGTTTTTGTTCGTGAGACGGTTTTGGTTGTTCAATTGCTGTGTGTGGAGAGGCAGGCTTTTGGACGACAGTATCGCTTTGTTTTCTGTTTTCCATACGGTGCGGTTTTCTTGAAGGCGGGACGGCATATGTTCCACTGTCTTGTGATGATGAACTGCTTTGCTGCCTGACTTTCATATGTGATAGTGTTTTGGGTCTAACACTTGGTTCGTGTGTTTCAGGATTTTGGATTTTTGTGCCGTTTTGTACTCTTTCTCTCATGCGTGGGGGAAGGGGCGGAGCAGGCGTTGCATAGAGATGTTCTCCCTCTTGAGCTGTTGTTTTGTTTTGTTGCTTATCTTTTGCGCGTGGAGGTCTTTGTGGAGCTGCTTTTGTGTGCGGAGAGGAATGTTCTTGGATTTGTGAGCTGGTGATTTTTGCGTCGGCTTGTGTTTTTTCTCTCATGCGTGGAGGAGGGGGTGGAGCCACTTTTGTCTGTAGGGAGGGGGACTCTTGAACTGTTTGTTTATGTTGTTGTCTCTCTTTTACACGCGGAGGTTTTGGTGGAGCTGCTTTTTTTTGTGGGGGAGGCGTCTCTTGGTTTTTGGCGTTAGGAGGCATTGTGCTGGTTTGCATTGGGCTTTTCATACGAGGGGGTGGTGGTGGAGCAACTTTTGGGTGGTGTGATAAATTTTCTGGGCGTTTTTGTACAGTTGGTTTTGGCAAACTTTGAGAAACTTGGGAAGGAGGGGTTCTGGTGGGGGATTGTTCAGCCGGTTGTTGAAATTTTTCCATCATTTCGGTGATAAAAGGGGAGGGATTTCTTTTTTTCATGCATGTTCCTTTCAAACTCTTCCAATATTGTTTTTAAATACTATTTAAAAATGTACGTTGGTTTTTATTCTGTTTTATGCTTTTTCATTTGCTTTTATGAGAGAGGATATGAAACTGAGAAGTTTCACAAGATTTGACTCTCTTAGTGCAGATCATGATCACTCTCTAAATATTGTTTGATCAATAGCTGAGATTAAGTAGTGGAGGAATGAATTTCTCCATTTCTTGGCGCAAATCACCTCTGCTATGGTTGCGCCAAGACGTTGGATTCAACGTGAAAACTTATGTCTGTTTAGCTGGCAAAAGCCATCGCTTTTGGGGCGGCAGTTTTGCGAGGACGAATATCTGTTTCTCTTTGTTGAGTAGAGGTTGTTGCTCCTTCATGCGTTACTGTTGAAAGCTCAACGCGTTGAGCAGACTGTGAGACGCTTTGTTGTTGATGCAAGATTTTCGCTCTCTCAGAAGATGCTTCATTATGTTCTTGTTTTGTCTGCTGAGTTTTTGAAAGATTCTCTCTTACTTGTGTTACAGCTGTTGCATAATTGTCAGCGGCGTCAATGAGGTGAGAAAGACCCGCTTCAGCATGTCTGCGTGCTTGATTTTTAAAGCCACAAAAGTTATGACCAGCGTACTTGTGAATAGATTGAGGATTTCCAATAAGTTGCTGTGCCAGCTGTTCTATCGTTTCAGGGTTTTGGAAAAGTGTTTCCACCTGTGATTGCAAAATGTTTGTGTTGCCAAAAACAACTCCGCACCAATATTGGATTTGGGCATGGTGTCTTTTGACTTTTGAATGTTGATGAATTTGGGTAGAAATTTCTGTCTCTGAAAGAGTTTCTTTTTCACGTTGATCTGGTTTTTGTAGAAGTTCAGCGACGGCTTCCTTCCCCATTAAGCGTTTATAGTTTTTGAGTTCTTGATCTGGAGATTGTACGAGGCTCTCTCTTGCCTGCTTTACAGCTTCTGTATAACAATCAATAGTAATGCATAGAGCGGAAAAACTTTCTTCTGCTTGTCTACGCGTTCGATTTTTAAAGCCCAACGCGCTGGTGCCGGAAAGTTTAGCAAGACTTTCAGGATGGGCTGCCATGCGCCATGAGAGCTCCTCTCCTGCAGCGGGATTTCTTTGAATTTCCTGCATTTTTTCTTGCAAAATGTTTGGGTTACCATAGGCACTTGCGGATAAACGTTGGATTTCCTCTTGATAGGTTCGAACCAATGAATGGTGTGGAAGCAATAGAATGATTTCTTCCTCTGAGAGAACTCTTGTTGTCCTTTGGGTAACTTGTGAAGTAACTGTTGAGTGTGTCGTTTCAGGTTTTTGCTGCCTTTTGGTAGAGCTGCCTCTTGCTAACGAAACTGTTCGATTTGTTGATGCATGTACAGTTTCTTCGCTTAAAAGAGATTGTCTTTCCTCATCTTCTTCCGGTATGGATGATAGTCTTTTGCTTTTTGAAGGTGTTTCTTTAGGAAGGGGGGCTGCGCCTGAGACCTCTGCCGCCGCTTGTTCATAGAGCTTTATAAGTTCTTGTATTGAAGAGGATGGAAAAGGATGAGGGTGTTTTTTTTTCATGCATGTTTCCTTTCAAAAATTGTTTTAGAAAACCTCTTTGGAGCATTCTTGCCTTTTATGCTTGGATCGCTTTGAGACAAAAAAAATATCGAGCTGAATGAGCTTCCAAAGATCTGCGCTATTTGCAATCAGCTTAATAGACATTTGTGTCTTTTATACAGTTTTTTTGTGAAATATTATCAATAAGTTATCAATAGTTATCGTGAATTACAGGCGCCATTTTTAGGACTATTTTTTGTAACATTCTAAAACAATTCTTGGCGCAATCGCGATGAAACAATTTGCACCAAGAAACTCACTGAAAAAAAGATTACATGAAAAACAAAAACTATCTGTTTTTATGTTTATGCCCCTTTACATGGCATAAGAAAATCCTTTTTCTCCTTGTCTTTGTCTTTGAGGGCTGTGCTCTGAACTATTTTGTTCTTGTCCTCTTGCGTGATGACGATGATGATGATGGTGTCTCTCAACTTGCTGAGAATTTTCTTGACGGCGTCTTTGTTCCGCTAGAGGGGTTTGCGATAGCCTCTCTGTGGCTCTTTCTACAGCCTTTGTATAATCATCAATGGCGTCAACAAGCGATTTAAAACCCTCTTCAGCTTCTTTGCGTGTTTGACTTTTTAGTCCAAGTGCGGTACGGCCCGCAAGCTTATGTATAGACTCAGGATCTTCAGCAAGTTGATCTGAAAGCTCTTTTCCTTTATTGGGATCTGTAAGTATGCTTTGCAAATGTTTTTGGAAAATTGTATCATTGCCATAAACAATTTTACTCCAATGTATGACCTCTTCTGCACGTGCTTGGACCTGTGGATTTTTTAAAAGCATTACACTCTTTTGATCAGTTGTGAGAGAAGGTGAAGATGATCTTCCTTTTTGTTGTGGAGAAACCTCTGTATAGTCAGTTTCAGGATTTTCTGTCCTTTGATGTTTACCTCTTGAAGGAGAAATACTGCTAACGGATGCGTATGTAACCTCAGCTTCGTGTTTTGGGGGAGCAACCTCTGTGTAATCGGTTTCAGGATTTTCTCTTCCCCGATCAGGATGTCTCCCTCTTGAAGGAGAAACACTGCTAACGGATGCGTATAGAACTTCCTCTTCTGGGGTTGGTCCGCGCTGGTTTCCTCTGGTTGGTTTATTAATTTTTGCATAGAGGGCTTCTGGATTTGCAGAAGGATGTGGATGATGTTTTTTCATACATATTTCCTTTCAATATTTTTAGAAAACCTCTTTGGTGCATTCCCCACTTTTAGTTTTGATAACTTTGATATAAAGGAAGATATCCAACCGAATGACCTCCAAAGATTCTGCGCTATTCAATATTGATATGTAATGAACATTTATGTCTTTTATACAGTTTTTTTATGAAATTTTATCAATAAGTTATGATAAATTATAGGATCCACTTTTAGAATTATTTTTTGTAATATTTTAAAACAACTCTTGGTGCAATCACGATAAAATGATTTGCACCAAGAAACTCACTGAAAAAAAGATTACATGAAAAACAAAAACTATCTGTTTTTATGTTTATGCTCCCCTTACATGGCAAAAGCCATTCCTTTTTCTCCATGTCTTTGTTGTTGTGGTCTGTGCTCTGGACTATTTTGTTCTTGTCCTCTTGCGTGACGATGATGATGGTGGTAATGTCTGTCTTCTGTATCTCTTTCTGGACTTTCTTGTCTTTGACCTCTTTCTCTTTCATGCTCCCGTGTAAACTTTTTATGGAGCTTTTGTGTATTATGTATATGTCTCTCAAGAGCTGAGCAAAGAGGACGAAAACCATCTTCAGCTTCTCTGCGGCTTAGAGATTTTACACCAAGTATTTTGTGACCTGCAAGCTTACCAGCGCTTTCAGGATTTTCTGCAAGGCTCCATAAGACTTTTTCTGCATTTTGAGGGTCGTCAAGAATCTTAGCCAGTTGTTGATTCAAAGCATGTTCGTTACCATAAACAACTCTGCACCATTCTTGCGTTTCTCTTACACCATATTGAAAGTCTACGCTTGTTAAAAGCTTTGTTGTAACCACATCTTTTGGGGTTCTGGGAGGGGAGATTCTGCCTCCGCCAACGCCTTGATAGATGGGATTTTCTAGTTGTTCAGATTCTTGCCCGCCTTCAGCTCCCATGCCAACCGTTGCATAGACGGATTCGAGTGGTCTTTGGGGAGAGTGCCTACCATTTTCACCAACTTCAAGCTCTGCATAGAGATGTTCTGGTTCTTGGGGATGTCGTCCACCCTGTGCACCTTCACCAACTGTGTCGTAGGGTGTTTGCCAATTTTGTGCTGCCAAATCCGTTATTGAATAGGGGTTTACGAGTTTGTCGGTGCGTCGCCCATCACCTGGTCTTTCACCAAGTCTATCATAGGGATTTCCTAGTGGCTTTTGGGGAGCATAGGCCGTTTCTGATGGTTGTTGAAGTGTATATTGAGGTGAGGTGCGCTGTTCTTTGGGTGGCTTATTAACCCTTGCGTAGAGGTCTTCTACATTAGAAGCTCCTAGGTTTTGTTGGTCAAGTGGCTTTTTGGGAGCATAAACCGTTTCTGGTGGTTGTTGAAGTGTATATTGAGGCGAGGTGCGCTGTTCTTTAGGTGGTTTATTAACCTTTGCGTAGAGGTCTTCTACATTAGAAGCTTCTAGGTTTTGTTGGTCAATTTGTTGTCTTAGTTCCTCTACATTGGTAGAAGGGCTTGGGTGACTTTTTTTCATGGCTGTTTCCTTTCAATATTTTTAGAAAACCTCTTTGGCGCATTTCCCACTTTTTGATATTTTTTAAGACAAAAGAAGAATATCAAACTGAATGGTCTCCAAAGACTTCGCGCTATTCATATTGATATGTAATGGATATTTATGTCTTTTATACAGTTTTTTTATGAAATATTATCAATAAGTTATAGTAAATTATAGGATTCATTTTTAGGACTATCTTTTGTAACATTTTAAAACAATTGGTGGGCGCAATGGAGATAAAATGATTGGTATAAAGAGTTTTGTTGGAAGGCAAAAGTTCACGCGTTTTTAGCCGGTAAGAGCCAGCGATGAGGAACGACTAACTTTCAAGCTGCGAGCTTGGCATTGTGCTTCTTGGGTGTTCTTTACAGTATTCGCAATTTCTTTTGCTTTGCTTTCCGATGTCCCAAGGAGGCAAGCTAGTCTGGTATAATCTTTTTCTTGTATGGCTTTACGATCTTCTGAGGATAGACGATTGTGTAGTTGTCGTGAAAAGGTATGGAGTTCTTGTCGCAGTGAACGAGAATGGAATAAAGCTTCCCTTTGTTGTTCTTCTGGTAAGGCAAAAAGGTTTTGTAAATTTTTTCCAGGTTTTTCGACAGTGTGGTTCAGGCGATTTTGTTCTCTTTGGTGTTGCTCTAGAATTGCATCTTTTGTTTGTTGTGTTATTGCGCCATAATTTTTAAGGGCTTGGCTGAGTTGTGGAACAGCCTGTTCGGCTTGTCTGCGATTTGAACTTTTCATGCCAAGTATTTTACTCCCAGCAAATTTAGAAATTGATTGAGGGTTTTGTAAAGTTTCATCGGCAAACTGATTTCCTAAGTTTGGAGCTGCCGTTATGATATCTAATGTTGTCTTTAAGGCGTGGGTTTTACCATAAACAGTCTTTGATAAATTTTCGATTTCTTTTCGGCTCCCTTCAACATAAGCGTCATTTGAAATCCTTTCAAATAACTCTTCATGGGTAAGAGGGGCTAATGTTTCTTTTGGGATCAGTGTTTCTTTTAAGCTTTGAACGTTGGTTTTTTGAAAGCAGAGGCGGGCACCGTTTTGTAATGTTTTGACGAGTTCTGGGGTGAGATCATCTTTGTGTCCGACGACGAAAGCCCCTTCTATTTCCATGACAAAACCTTCTGCTGAAAAACCTCTAAAGACGCCTTCATAGGTTACATCTTCCTTTGCTGCAACAACAACACGATCGTTAATTTCATCCAGTCCAGCGTTTCTCATTTGGGAGATGAATTCTTTTAAAACAAGGGATTTTTGCGGATGGGTGATATCTTCAAAAAGATCTTTCATCGGTTGGGGATTGCCATATTGCATGGCTTCAATACAAGCTACTGCCATGCGTTCTTTTGTGATGAAAGAAAAGTCAATGGTATGCCCTGCTGCTTGTCCAAGTTTTTCCATAAACATTCGATTGACGCGCCCATTCCCTTTTCTAAAAGGATGTGCGTGCTCTAGCGCCATAAAAACTTCAGCGGCACTTTCAGCAAATTCTTGGCGCGATAAACCTTTTAAATTGTTCTTCTGGTTCAGTATTTTTTCGAGTTGTGTGAGTTCTTTTTTAATCTGTGGACCGATAGCAAAAGGAATTTCATAACCTTTGGGACGCATCGCCGGCATATGGGCAGAGGTGCCGTCTTCAAATGTAAAGGATGTATCACGGGTGTGGCCTGCCCATTCAAAAGTTTTGTAGAAGAGGCTCCAGTGGATTAGTTTTAGATAGGAAGCATCAAATTTTCGTGGGGGTGGTTCATGGCGAAAATTGACGGCTGCTTTAGTGACGTCATGGGTACTGCGTTGATACAGTTTTTTAGGGTTTTTGATGCCATATTTATTTTTGAGTGTTTTGGTTCCTTTATATAGATAATTTTGCTCTAACATGTAATCTCTCCTAAGTAGGTAGGGTGGTGGTTGATGAGCGTCTTAAACGCTGCATGTGAAAAATTCCCCTTCGCGTATTCTTTTGAGATTTTGGGTGTTATGAGAGGGAGTGTTTTTCCCTTCAGTGTATGGATGTTGTATAAATCGTTTCGTGATGCTTTTGAAAAGCTTTTCTGATGTTTCCTTTGTTTATTATCTTGTACTGTAAAATGCTGGTATTTAGGGCGCTGATATGAAGCCCATGAGTGGTCAGAAAATGGATTTTCTATAAAATTGACTCTGGGTAAAATCTTCGTTTTTTGAGGTGTAAGGAAGAGGTCAAAAAGAAAAATGTTGCTTAAAATTGTTGTTTTTTCCTTTAACAAAGTTGTTTGCAAGAGCGCTTTGATGAGGGGCGTGGATATAGCGGGTGTAATCGCTCTTGGTTAGTGGATGGTGCTGGTACTTTTCATACACAGCTCTCAGATTGGTGAATCTATGGGCAAAAGCAGTCATCAAAAATTTTTCTCCATTATATTTTTTTTTATTGCTCCATATGAATATCTTGCCATACGAACATTTTTTTGTGTATTTTTGCAACAAAATGTTTTTTACTTTGTGTTGTTGCTCTTATTGTGTGCGCTGCTTTAAGATCCATAAGAGAGGAAACCCTTTCTTTGGTTGGGGAGAAAAGCCTTTTTCAGCGCTTTATCATTAAAATAGAACACTTTATGATATCGTAAAGGGGGAAAAGCTTGTATAAGAATGATTTATTCATTTTGATGTATATCTTAAATATTTTTTGGGAAAAATCGATGTTCTTGAGTGTAGGTGTTTTGAGAGTTGTTGTCTCAAAGATCAACCGTTTTTTTCTTAAGTCTTGATATTGGTGATTAGCGTTGTGAAATGTTTTTGCTTGTTTGTAGGGGATAAATTATAAACAAAAAGCTTTGGAGGAATGTATTTGCAGGACGTTCTCAAGTGGAAATGTTGGTTTGATTATAGGTGATTTGAGGGGGGGTGGACTTTCTTGTAAAGACGATGGGTACTGGTAAAACGATACACAAAATACAAAAAGGAAAAAACACGGATTTTTTATCATGTTTTCCTTATGTATGAAGAAGCGGTCAAAAACTTTTTGTTAACGGGTTTTTAAAAAATAGAAATGTATGTTGTTTTTGTGGTTGGTCTTTTCATAGTCAAGATCTCATAATAGGAAGTTAGTTTTTCTTTTGTGGAGCAAAGCGGTTTTTTGCAGCTGCGGCTAACATTTCTTTCCTTCTGAAATAGATGGCGCAACCACATCGCGAAGGGGAGCCTTGCATCAGAATAATTTGTTCATCTTGACGCATTTCTCGGATAACTTCGTGGGGTAAAATGAGTGCTCTTTTTAAAATATTCATATAACCACGAAAATCGACTCCATCTAAGACAAATAAAATAGGCTTTTGTAGCTTTCGTCGGTAGTAATCATGACGTTTAAAAGGAATTAACAATTATCCTGTCCAATTGCTTTGGATATGGTGTATATGCTATGTGCAAAATTGGTGGTAGGGCGCTTAAGTAGTCTGTTTTTTGCATGTATGATAAGAATATTAAAATATCTCTTCCACATAGGTGTTTAAATCAAAAAAACAAAGTTTCATATTTTTTAGTTGGCCATAGCAAGTGTATTTGAACGATTTTGTGTGCGTGTGTAGAATTGGCTATGAGCGTTCCTTGCTTTTTGAACAATGTCGGTAATTTCTCGTGCTTTCTGTTCTGATATACCAATACTTTGTGCAAGTGTTTCATAATCTTTGTTTGTGATCGCACTACATTCGTTTGATGAGAGACGATGTTCTAAACTGTTTATAAAAGTACGGAGCTCTTGGTATAATTGAGGAGATTGAGACAAGATTTCTCTTTGTTTTTCCGGTGATAAAGCAAAAATATTTTGCAAGTTTTGACTGGGATTCTCTACCGCTTTTCCAAGGCGTTCTTGTTTAATTTTATGGTCTCGAGTGACTATATTATAGGTAGCTTCTACAGTATACACATAATTCTCAATTGCAAGAGAGAACACATCAAGATAATTTCGAGCGTGTACACGTGCCGGATTTTGTAGACCGCATATACTAAAACCTGCAAGAGGAGAAACAGAGTGCGGTGCCTGTTTAATCTGATTAGCAAACTGTCTGCCTAATTCTGGATTTTTAATAATCTCTTCTATCTGTTCGTTTAATACGTTTGCGTCACCATAAACAGTTTTTGCGTAAGCTCGGACTTGCTTTTGAGCTTTGAGAACGTAACTATCTAGCGCAACTGTTTTGGCACATTCACTTTTTGTGAGAGGCGCTAATGTTTCTTTTGGAATAAGCGTGTTTTCAAGCTCTTTGCTGTTGGGGGCGGTAAAGGTAATGATATCACCAGGTTTTAATGTTTTTAATCGTTCTGGTGTGAGATCATCTTTGCTACCAATGATGTAAGTTCCTTGCATATCGAGTATAAAACTTTCTGAATAACAACCTTTATAAGTTCCTATATAGGTTTCTCCTGCCTTTGTTGCCATAACAAGGCGATCATCCACGTTGCGTCCCGTATTGTTTACGTGGTCCATAAATTCTTTTAAAAGACGTATTTTAGGGGGATTGGAGATATCCTCAAAAAGATCTTTCAACAGTTGTGTATTGCTATATTGCATTGCTTCGCTACAGGCAGCCATCATACGTTTTTGTGTGACAAGCGAAAAGTCAAGCTGATGTCCTGCAGCTTTGGCAAGATTTTCAAAAAAGACTTGTTCTGTGTGCTCATTGCCATCTATGAATGGGTGGATTTTGTGAAGAGAATAAAATAGACTCGTTGCTTCCTTGACAAATTCTTCGCGTGTTAAGCCTTGCAAATTGTCTTTTTCGGCAAGCGTTTGATCTAATTTTTGTAAGAGTTCAGGGATTTCTTCACCGGTTGCAAAATTATTGCCCCATTCCATTCTTTTCATTTCTGGCATGGCGGCAATGCTATCGTCTGTAAATGCGAAGGGGATATGGCGCAGATGTCCAGCCCATACAAAGGTATTTTTAAACAATTGTTGGTGGATATGGCATAGATAAGTTGAATTAAAATATTCTGGCAGGGGTTCTGCACGCAGATTGATCATGGCTTTTTGCCTATCATGTGAGCATTTTTCCAGAAAACGTTTTAAATCTGTTTCTCCATATCTATTTTTGAGAATTTGGGTACCAAGATAGATATAATTATGGGGTGAGGGAATTCCTTTTGTTTTTTCTTTTGCTTTGGGCATTGTTACATTCCTTATAATGTTACATTGTCTATGAGAGTGTGTTAAACTTTTTGTTTGAAAATCCCCCACGCATATTGTTTTGAGATGTTGAGACTTGGGTGAGGAAAAAATCCCTCAAATTCGTAGGTGTTTTTGAGTGTATCAATCTTTATCTTGGCATTTTTTTCTTTTACTGAGAGAGAATGGTTCATTTGGGTTGTTTTCATGCATATTGTCTTTTAATTTTTTTGTAGAAAAATTTCCCTATAAAAGCGGTGCCTTCAAAAGTTTCCTGATAGGATTCTCAAGGCATAGATATGATTGGTATTTATTATTTGGAGATGAGGAGAGTGCTTTATAAAGAAAATTGGCATTGGTAAGCACAGGCATAATACCATCATTTAAAGACTTTTCCCCATATTTTTCTTGTTGTATCAAGCGGGAATTCCTTCTTTATAGGCTTTTATGAGATAGAATCTCTGCTTTTATCCTTTGATGTTTTTGTTTTGATGCATTGCCTCCATTAGAGGGTGTTTTTTAGTTTTTCTTTTGTGGAGCAAAGCGGTTTTTTGCAGCTGCGGCTAACATTTCTTTTCTTCTAAAATAGATCGCTCGACCACAACGTAAAGGGGGTTGTCCTTGCATCAGAATAATTTGTTCATCTTGACGCATTTCTTGAATAACTTCGTGGGGTAAAATCAGGGCTCTTTGTTGGTAATTGACGTTGTATGAACTCTTTCCTAAAGATAAACCTCTTGATTTGTTTGTTCCGGTTACTTCAACGGTCATTTGGCCACAGCGTTCTGAAATGTCTTTGGCAGTTTGGAGATCTTTAATGGCAGCATAGCTGACAAAGGAACAACTTTCAAACCATGAACGTGCTCCTGCTTCTCCAAAGTGGTTGACCAACTGGCCAGAGGATTGATAGAAGAGCATCAAGGATGTACCGTATTTACGTCCACGGTCGCGGGCTTCTTCTAAAATATTCATATAGCCTAAAAGATCAACTTCATCTAAGACAAATAAAACACGCTTTTTATAGTTACCGTCTGCTGTAACCATGGCATTGAGAAAGGCGCCAATAATCACACGTCCAATAGCTGGATAACTGTTTAAAATGCTTGCGGGGAGATTGAGAAAAACATCTGTATTGCCATTGGTAATATCTGAGGAAAAAAAATCATCTCCGCAGACAAGATCTGCATAATTGGATAAAGAAAGCCATTGGGTGTCTTTTGAGGCGGTGGTATAAACCCCTGAAAAGGTTTGCTCTGCCATTTCTGTAAAAATACCAACCATTTCACGAATAAAAGGAGAAGGTGTTGTTTCTTGAATCATGCGTAATTGATTAACAACAGCTGTTTCTGATTGAGAGAGAATACCACGCAATGTTTTTAAATTGCGCTCGCTGTCTTCATATTCATCAGAAAATACAACATGAGCAAGAAGAGCTGTTAATAGATTATGGGCTTGTGTTGAGAAATATTCCGCTGAAGAATTATCTGATTTTTTATCTGTAAGAAGCAACTTTGAAAAGCTTACAATATTTGCTTCGCGTTGTGTGCGTGGTACGCTGTCGTCTAAAAGCCAATCGATGACATTAAAGTTTTTTGTTAACAATGAGTTGGGATCGAGAACAATGACATTTCTATTTCCCATTTTTTGACGCGCAAATTTGACCATTGGGGCAACTTCTGTTGAAGGATCAAGACAAATAATAGACCCTGGATAGGTTAAACACGTAGGAACTACTGTACTTGTTGTTTTATAGCCACCAGAACCAGCAAAAAAGATCATATGAGTTGAACCAAAATCAAGATTAAAGGTTAGCAAAGGGGCTGTTCCACCCTTTCCCCATGTTGTTTTATTGCCAGGTGCAAAGGGAATGTTGCACACATTATCTTGATCGACACGGTATCTTTCACCCACAACAATTTGCCCATTGGCAGGAAAGATTTTTGCTGCCTCTCTTAAATTCATCCAAGCGGCCTCACCAAAAATACCTTTTTTTGCACGCTTGACCTTACTTTTAGGGGGAAGGGTTGTTACGAATTGAATGATGGAAAAAAAAACACCAATGATGATGCCAAAAACAACCATGGGGTCCATGAATTGAAGAGCATAGCCCCATGTTATTCCTTGTTGGCCAACATAGGGACTTAAACGTTTTATTTCACCACCAATATAGTAAAGAGCGGTTGTTCCAAAAAAGACAACGGAGACAAAAGTGATCATTTTACGCAGGTGCAGTTTTTGCGAGAGACTATACAACAATGAAACAGCAGCCGTTAGTGCTAAGACTAATAAAGGCTCAGAACGAAGTGTCCAATAAATTTGATCGCTTTTTAGTCCATTTGTTATAAACAATAAAAAATGAGGGACAAGGAATATCGTTAAAGCACCTAAAGCGATCGGTGTTAAAATGAGTACCATTTGTGTTTTGGTATATTTCATTGTATTTTACTTTCAATTCTGTCAGAATATGTTGCGAAGTGCTCTTTTCCCGTTGTGTGATATGAACTCTCATCTCTTTTTGCAAAGGTGCAGATAACGCCAAACAGTTTTCGCTTATGAGCCTTTCTCATTAAGGAGGAAGGTTTTGTCTATTCTTAGCAGGCCATAGCGAATGCTTTGGAACGGTGCATTGTGCATACTTGTGCTTGCTGGTGTACTTCTTTGGTTTGCTTAATAATTTGTGTAATTTGTTTGGCTTTATTTTCTGATACACCAATGCTTTGAGCCAATGTTTCATAATCATTATTTTGAACTGCTTTATGTTCATTTGGTGAGAGACGGGTGTTGATCTTTTTTACAAAGTTGCTGAGCTCTTTTTGACATAAAGGATTTTTTGTTAAAGCTTCTTGTTGTAATTCTTTTGGCAAGGCGAAGAGGTCTTGCAAGCTTTGACTTGGCATTTCTACCGTTTTTGCACGACGACTTTGTTCTGTTGCATGTTCTTGCGTAATTTCCTTTTCAGCATGTTTTACAGCATACGCGAAATTTGCAACGGCAGTACAGAGCATCTCAAGATGATTTTTAGCGTTTGCACGTGTCTGGTTTTGTAGTCCACATAAACTGAAACCGGCAAGATGAGAAATAGAGTGCGGTGCTCTTTCAATCTGGTTAGCGAGCTGTTGGCCTAAGCTTGGATTTTTGATGATTTCTACCATCTGTTTGTTTAATGTTTTTTCGTTACCATAAACAATTTTTGACAATTGCTGAACCTGTTTTAGGCTTGCGTGGACACAAGAATCTTCTGCAACCATTTGGGCCGTTTTATTTTCTGTCAAAGGGGCTAATCTTTCTTCTGGAATGAGAATGCTTTCAAGCTTTTTTGTTTTGGGAACGGTAAAGGTAAATCTATCACCAGGTTTTAATGTTTTGAGTTGTTCTGGCGTGAGCTGTTCTTTATTGCCGATGATGTAAGCGCCTTTCACATTGAAAGCAAAGCTATCATAACCAGCACCCCTATAGGTACCTGTGTAGGTTTCACCTTCTTTTGCAACCATAACAGGACGATCATTAACATTGCGCCCAAGTTCTTTCATGTTGCTCATGAATTCCTTTAAAAGAAGTATTTTATTGGGATTAGAGATATCTTCAAACAGATGTTGCATTGGTTCTAGATCACCATTTTCTGCTACAGCAACACTGGCGAGCATCATGCGTTCTTTTGTAACAAGTGAAAAATCAAGCTGATGCCCTGCGGCTTTGGCAAGATTTTCAAAAAAGACCCGTTGTGTACGTCCATTGCCTTCTCTAAAAGGATGAAGTTGGTTAAGGGCGTTAAATAAGCTTATTGCTTCAGCGTTAAATTTCTCACGCGTTAAGCCTTGCAAATTATCTTTTTCGGCAAGCGTTTGATCTAATTTTTGTAAACCGTCTTGGATTTCATCGCCGAGTGCAAAAGGATTTTCCCATCCTGTTCTTTTCATTTCGGGCATAGCGGCTATGGTGCCATCTTCAAATGTAAAGGGGAGATGGCGCAGATATCCAGCCCATTCAAAGGTATTTTTAAATAAGTGGTGATGTATAGAGCATAGATAGGAGCTATCAAACTTTTCTGGTACGGGGGATTCACGCAGATTAACCATCGCTTCTGCTGTATCATGTGAGCATTTCTCCAGAAAGGATTTTAAGTCTTTTATTCCATATTTATTTTTGAGTGTTGTGGTGTTTGGGTAGACATAATGATGGGGAGAAACTGTCTGTATATTTTTTGTCTTTGCTTTTGCTTTTGGCATCGCAGCTTCCTTATAATTTTACGTTGTCCATAAGAGTGTTAAATTTCTCGAGTGAAATATTCCCCTTTGCGTATTCTTCTAAAATTTTGAGTGTTGTAGGATGAAGCGCTATTCCCTCTATCGTATGGGTGCTGATGGCTGCTTCAACGGCTTCACGGCGTTTTTTTAATTCTTCCTCTGTCATCGATAAAAGATTTTCTCTATTTCTGTTTCGTTGGTTTTCATGCATTTTTTCTCTTATTTGCAATTGTTGCTTTAAAAGAGCCTTTGGCAGCCGGTGTGATCTTCTTTTAGTCACCTCCAAAGATGTTTCGTTGTTTGAAGGGATCGTAATAAATTTCTGTGACCTTAAATTTTCCTTCAATCCGTTTGCATTGGATGATGATATCAATCATTGAAATCAACAGGCCTCGAATATCATCACGCTCTAAATCACCACCGCCTTCACTTTCTTTGACCAAAAGGGTCATCTGCTCAAAGGCTGCAAGTGCTGTTGATGCGTGAACCGTCGTAATGGAACCTGGATGGCCTGAATTGACATTGCGGATATAATAAAAGGCTGTACCATCTCGAAGTTCTTGCAAAAGAATACGATCAGGACGCATCCGTAAAGATGATTCAAGTAACTCTTTGGGCCCAACGGAGGCTAAGCCTTGTCCATCTTTTGAATAGAACATTGAGACATGGTTAGGGTGTGGTATCACCAATTCTTGCGTGTCTTCAATGGTGATAATACGCTCTTCTTGAGGGATTTTGGCGATTAATGCTTTTGATAATGTTGTTTTACCCGAACCGGTTTTTCCCGCAATTAAAATATTTTTCTGGCATTCTACAGCTTGATTTAAAAAAGAGACAAAGTCTTTATTACAGTAGGCATTGGCTAATTTATGCTCGATGATTTTGAGTTCATTAAAACGAGAATGATAGTCATTCAAAGGTGTGAAAGAGACCTGTTCACAGAGCGAGAAGAGGCCTTTCTTGGCGAGTTCTTCGAGAGAAAAACTCTGCGATGATGGTTTACGAATTGTCATACTAATCGTGTCTTTTTCGACAGCCGGCGGAATGACAATTTGAATGCGCTCATTGCCTGGTAGCGTTGCAGATAATATTGGGTTTTTGTCCGATATGTTTTGCTTGGAATAGGAGGCGACAACTTTCGCAATCCCCATAAGCTCATTAAAAGAGAGCCCCGGTGCTTCTATTGTTTTCCATCCATCAAATCCTTCAGTCATGACTTGATAGGGACGATTGATAACAATTTCAAAGAGTCTATCATCTTTCAAAAAAGCACTGATGGGTTCAAGTTTTGTGAGAACAATCGCAACGGTTTCATCGCTCATGGTATGTAAGTTTGAGTTCATTCTAAAGTTACCGCCGAATTTTTGTAAAAGTTTCTTGAAACAGCTCGATTGATAATCTGTTTTTTGTTTTCGATGACTTTCAATTTATAAACGCTGGAAAAATCTAAATCGCGGGCAACAAAGATATTCACCATTTCCCCTTGGTTTTTGGATAATGTTGGAGGAATATTGGCGTAATTTTCTACGAGAATGTTTGCGATGTTTTGTCCTGAAGAGATTGTTTCAGTTTCTTCTTTTTCCTGTTTTTTTGATAAACGTTTATTGGCATAGTGTGTTGCATCTTTTATTAGTGAGACAAGAAGCGCAGACCCAATCCTCTCGAGCCAATGGTTATCAATATCTCCATCCATACCAGAACGCCCTAAAGCATCCGTTGCCGGTGAAGCTAAAGATATAATGATACCATTGGGGGTTTTTGCTCTATTCCATAGTACAAAGAGACGTGTTTGGCCTTTTTTCAATCCGGCGCGATATTCACCAACAATTTGGGTGCCTTTATCAAGAAGCACAACACGACCATTGTCTGATAAGATATCTCTGGAGATGATACAACTGGCAAAACCTTGTTGATCACTGTTGATGGCTGTTTCTAAAATACAAGGAATAGAAGTTCCCATCGCGATGATGTAGTTTCGATTGCCAAGGGTTGAAGCACGAATACCTTCAAGCACTGTGGGTTTGAGAAGATGATTAAAACGTTGTGTCGTTTCATCAGGTTTGCTTTCAAGTTGGTGAGGCAAAGCACCATTATTTGTTTGTGAATCTATTTTGCCTTGTTGTGTACTTGCATAAGCTAATACAGGAGCACGTTGTGCTGCCTCCAGCAGTGAGTCATCAGAATTTAATTGATTGATGTTTGGTGTTGGTAGCTCGACTTTTGGTAATAGAGCGTTATTTCGTTGAGGCTGTTCAAAGGGGGGAGGGGTAGGCTTTGCAGGATGAAAAAGCTCTGTTTGTTTTATAACTTTTCCTTCTTTTGAAGATTCAATTGGTTGCTTTTTGTCTGTAACAAGTGTTGAATAGGCTAAATAAAGACAGACACTGAAAAGAATAATAAGAGCAATAGCTTTCCCCACATTGTTTTGTTGACTTTTCCCTTGAGCATTTTTTATTGTATCGCGATCATTAATGCTTTTTTCATCCACGGTGTTATTCATGGCTGCTTCCTAGGTTCACTTTACGTTGTACAGATGGTGATGTCGTACCTGTTTCAGGATTAATTCCTTTTGGTACGAACCTTTTGTTAAAGATGCACAATACTTCATTCCCACGTCGTAGCGTGAATTGTGCAGCTGTTGCATGAACAATAACCTTGTTGCCTTTAATCGATTTGGGAATAAGCGCTTCTTGCCCATCAGGCGATACAATGTAAATGGCAGGGATTTCAATGTTGCCTAAAAAGGTAAAGGTTGTTGTTTTCCCATTATCATAGACAGAAGCAGGTTCAATAAGAGATGAGCCTTGAGCTTCATAAGCCCAATTGCGTGGTCCAAAATCTTCATGGATATTTAAAATATCATTGACAAAGTTTTCTTCACGTTGTTTTTCTTTTTCTGCTTCGGCTAATTTCTTACGTAAGGCTTCATCTTCTGGATAACGAAACTTTACCAAGAAATACGTCTCATTGCCGGCTGAAACATCGCCTTCACGGACTTGTAGCTCGAATTGATAAGAGCGTTGTGTTCCATCTTGGCGGCTTGTGACAATTTGTAAATTTGTCACAGGCTGAACTTCACGTGGTTTGAGAAAAACAAAGTGTCCAGCCGGTGCAACTTGCCAAGCAACCGAATTTCCAATTCCTACATAGGTTACTTCTTCATCAACGGCAAATTCTAGTTGAACCGAAGAGCGAATGGAGCCAATGATTTGTACGACGTTGTAGGGGTCATAATTGACAAATCTGATGCGGTTATCTTTACGTGCACTGACAGGCGCTGTTTCCGCAAGTGAGAGAACTGTGTGAAAGCTGACAGTGATCGTAAAAATTAAAGAGATTGTTTGTAAAAGTCTGATCATTTTATCACCTCTGGATCAGATCTATATTCCGATACTTGAAAACCAAGAGGGTTGATAAGACGATCAGACGTTGAAATGTGTGCGTTCACGTAGGAAAAATTTAAGATTGAAATCCAATGGGAAATATTTTCTTTTTCATTCAAGTCTCTGATCGTTTTATAGTAACGAACTTGGATAAGATCTTTACTTATAAAAGAGATTGATTTGATTGTGATCGTAGCAATCATGTTATGATAAATGTTTTGCGGACTTTCTGGATTATTGCCTGCGTACCATTTTGCAAAACGGTTTTGTTCTTTTGGAGAAGATAAAAGAGAGACTAAGCGAAAATTGTTTTCTGCTTCTGATGCTTGAAAACCTTCACGAGCGCGAACGTATTGGCTGGCAAAATAACGCGTTATCGCTTCATCATAGTCGTTAGGGGATTCTTTTAGGGCGCTTATAGTATCAATAATGCCTGTTGAGTTATCAACGCGGATAACAAAAGGCTCTACTGTTTTCAAAGGTGTCAAAGCTGCGACAGCTAAAGCCAGCGCAATTGTCATCAATCCAAAAAGCACTGTTAAAGCCATGGAGATTTTCATCCGCACGCGCATGCTATGCATGCGATCAATGTCAAATGAGCGCGCTTCTTTTATATATTCTTCAAGGGCATCACTTTTCACGCATAACCTCCACAGTTTTATCAGATCGTGCTTCATGAATAACCGGCTTTAATAAAGCTGAATTGGCTGTTACTTTTTCACTTTCCAAAGTATTGAGAATGATGGGAGTGGTAACAGGCTTTACGCTCTTTTCTGGGTAGACAATGTTTTTATTGTCCCAATTCCACTTATCTTTATTTAAAGCGCGTGTATGTTTGCCATTACAGCGTGGTGGTTTTTTAGGGCCACTCAAAGAGGCACAACCAGTAAGAGCGATTGTTAGGACCATAACAAAAGTTATTTTTCGTTTCATTTTTTGAACTCACAAATATCTTGGAATACAATGCATGAGAGCCTTTGTTCTGAACATTTTTACAAGTTTATGTGATGCAAGATTTTGATTGGTTTTGTTGTTAGACCCAAGATGTTAGATTTTATCTGGAACAGGATCATGGCGTGTGCGCCAAAGGGCGCACACAAGGCAAAAACAAAAATGCTTATTCTTTTAAAAAGGTGCTTTATCTTAAAATCGACCACGACCGCCTCCGGATTTACCTGCTTTTGCTGCCGCCCCTGCCGCACTTCTAACAGCGTTACCGGCAGCTCCTGAGATTTGTGAAGTGGCACTTTTTACTGCATTGCCACTCGCTCTTGCACCATTGGAAAGCATTGTAAAAATCTGTCCTCCTGAAGAGACACCAGCGTTAAAGTATGGTCCGCCAGAGGCCAGCGCTGTTGCAATACCAGGAAGCGCACGGAAGATAATAACTCCTATGATCGAAATGACGATGACAGGGGGAAAAAGAACATAAATTGATTCATATGAAACTTTGAGAACCTGTAGGATAACTTGACATATAATAGTTCCAAGCATGATTACGAGAACTTGTAAAATGGTAAAATTGATCAAAGTTGTAATCCATGCATCGGAGTATTTTCGCGTTGCATTGAACAAATACAAACTAATGAATAGAGGCCCAAGACCTATAATCATGACGAGTGCAACTTGTGCAAACATTTGCACAATAAAACCACCTATACAAAAAAGAATAACCGCGAGAAGCATGATAGAACCAAGAAGACCCACAATGATCTTTTCAAAAAACCAAGCATTATATAAGACTTCTTGATAACGCGAACTTGCTTTTAACAAAATATAATCAAAAACATTGGAGCTTGCAGGATTACTGTTAAGCGCATTCCCAATAGCATTGGATAAATCATTGAAGAAAATATCCTTGACATAAGTATTAAATGTATCCGCATTCGTTGCCATTGTTGTAACAACAACGATTTTAACAACATTATTGAGAAGACTATGCATGGAAAGCGCAACGCGACCTGTCATAACATTATAGCCATAAAGAAAGATAAAAATGATTGCGGCGAGATTTAAGGGCGCTGAAATAGCAGAAGACAGCCCACTCACCGTCGTGTCCATCACATTATCAAGGGGTTTTAAAATATACCCAGAAACGCTTTCAAAGGGAGAAAAACTAAAGTCTGACATTTGTACTCGTACTTTCAAGTTTTTCTTTTAATTTCTTTTCTTTTTCTTTTAATTGTGCCTCAAGATATTTATGCTTTTGTTGTTCCTTTTCTTCACGTAGCTCATCTTTTGTTTTCGTATCTCTTGCTTGAATCATATCAAGAGACTGAAGTTTTAAAGAACTTACTTGAAGACCTGCTTGAAGAAGAGAAAGCTTTACTTGAAGATCTTGCCGAAGAGCTTGCAATTCTTCAGGTTTTATGTCTTTTTGTGATTTAAGTTGTTCAAGCTGATGATTTATTTCTTTGATTTTATTTGCAGTTTCAGTTGCGCTTTTATAAATGTTTTCAGCTGTTTCTGATTTTGCAGCATCTAATTTTTGTGTGTTCTCGAGTGCTTGTTTATAATATTCATCTACATCGGGTGTTGTTTGCGCTATTGCATGAGAAATAAAAGAAAAAGATAACAGTGTAACTAAGCCATATTTTTTCATTGATTTTTTCTCCTTTGATAAAATATGGGCAGCCATTTGTCAGGGGCAGCTCCATATTCGTTGATAATTTCATTCATGAGTTCAATGTTTTTTGTTGTGCCGCTTAAAACGGCGATCTCATCATTCATTCCACGTAAGTTAAGTTCTGCAACGACGGAACTTTGTCCTTGTTTGATGAGAAAACGACGGGATTCTCTGCTTAACTCTGACTGTATCAGTTCAAATTCACGCTCAGTAAGTTTGAAAGCTTCGACATAATCATTGTAATTTGCTTTTTGATTTGGAAAAAATATTTGGGTGGGGCATTGCTCAATAATTGTGTGTGCGATTGTTGAGTTCAAAGCATCTTTAGGGCTTTGTGTTGCAAAGAGCATCATGCCATTTTGTTTACGGATTGTTTTTAGCCGATCTTGCGCAAAAGCTTTGAATGAATCATCTTCTAAAGCTTTCCAGAATTCATCAACGACGATAATGATACGTCGCCCATCAATCAAATCAAGAATGCGGTGAAAAAGATACATCATTAAGGGGCGCCGAATTTCTTCATTATCTAAGAAATCGGTCATGTCATATCCAATGAACTGCGCATTTAAATTGAGATCATCTTGGTCATTATCAAAAACCCATCCTAAATCATTGCCTCTAATCCAGCGTTGCAGCCGTATGGCAATTCCTTCTTTGGATGTGTTGTCAAAAAACAGTTGAAGGGCACCAAGAGAGCGCTGGGTTGGGGGTAAGTTTTCTAAGGAATCAATGGCTTTGGCGATATCTTGTCGCTCTTCTTCTGTTACGATTTGCCCTTCAGCAGTCACCAGCTTTAAGATCCAATTACGAAGAAAGATTTTATTTTTTTCGGTGTATTCCATGCCCTTTAAGGGAGCAATACCCGTGGGCTGCCCATTTTTTAAAGGTTTGTATTTCCCTCCTCCAGCCCGTACAAAAATCTCTGCTCCTTGATCTTTATCAAAAAAAACCATTGTTGGATTGTGTTTTTGTAATTGTGCAAGAAGAAAATTAACAATCACTGTTTTACCAGATCCTGATGGACCACAAACAAATGTGTTTCCAAGATCGCCATAATGAAAATTAAAATAGTAAGGTGAACCAGCCTGTGTTTTTAGCAATGCGACAGCAGCTCCCCAAACATTATCGTTCAGTTTTCCAACAGGGAAAGAATGGAAGGGCGATAAAGCGGCAAAATTTCTGCTGGTAATGGCGCCTGAACGTGCACGATAGCTAAAGTTTCCAGGAAGCTGTGCCCACCATGCTGCTTCCAATCCTAAATCTTCTCTGGCAATCACGGCTCCTCCATTGGTTAAATGGGAACGTGCTTTTGATAAGTTTTCAGACAATATTTTAGGATGATCAGCAAAAACAGCTAAAGAAATGTGGTGTTCTCCCAAAACAAAACGGTTTGATTCTAAATCATCTAGCGCTTCATCCAGTGCATCGATTTGTGAGCTAGCACGGTCAGCTGCATTGATCATTTGATTTTGTTTGCGGCTCATAATCGCACTGGCGGCTGCCTTACTTTTAAAGACAAAGGATTGTGTTAAGATGAATTCAAATGGCACCGTAAGCAGACCATCAGTCATACCTGGGCGTGTTTTAGAAGGATACTCTTTCCATCCAAACATGCCCACAAAGCGTTCATTGCTTTCATGGCGAATTTCGATAATTTCTTTCCCAAAAATAACACGATCCGAGTAAATTGTTGAAGCAATAGTTCCAAATGTGAGAGGAATACGCTCACGTCTTCCCCCCACTAGCTGGTGGAGAAATTCACTTTGTTCGGCAAATAAAAGTCCTTCATGTTCATAGATGGATAGCAGACGAACTTCATATTCTTCCAAACCTTGCATAAGATCTTGACTTAACTCTTCGAGTTTACGAATAGCTTCCTCATCGGGCTCAGATTGTGTTTTCTTGGCTTTGCTCAAGCGCTGAAAAAATGAAACCAGCTTTTCTGTTTTATCCGCGGCCGGATTCCAAAGCAGTGAAATAAATAGATCATTTCTATACAGTTCTTGCGAAACCATTTTCTTTTTATATTTTTCATCTAATGTTGTTGCAAAAGATGAAAGAAAATGACCTTCTGGGTATATCGTTTCACGGCGGCGGATGATGTGAGAATATAAAGCAAGCCGTTCGTCTGCGATATTTTTTAAAAGGGTGTTTAATTGGTTGTGTAAAGAATTTAATTGATCAATATCCGCAGTGTCAAAATTTATACCCTCAACAGCCATCACAACCATTAAACATCGTGAATTTAAAGCAACGACATGTTGGTTGATGTAGCGTATATAGGGAATATATTCTTCAGGCAAAGTTTCCCGTTTCATTATTGACATCTGTTTCACCAATTTCGTTCCTTCAGCTTAGTTCCTTATAGGTGCGGATAAGGCGTAAAGGGGAGGTAGAACCTCCTCCCCATCGGTTGAGGTTTTTTTGTTTTCCTCGGGTATTGAGCCATGCAAACAATACGCGAAATTGATTGTGATCGTACTTTGTCACTTCTCGCAAAATAAAGTGCATCCCAATCCCAAGACCAAACATGGTAAAATCACTGGTCAAAATGAAAAGAATGGATGTCGCCATGACATTGAGCGCCATCGCTTCCATTGTAACACCAGCAAACATGGCCGGGCGCGTACAGGCAAGGAAAAGAGTATCTTCATTCATTTATGTTGTGCCCGCTAATTTACCGACGAGAGTGGGAGCACCAAAAACAATAGCAATCCCCAGAACACAGTAAGCTGCTTTGCGTAAATCAATAAAGCCGTACATCCAACCAATCCCCACAGCAGCAACACATATAATAGCAATGAGTCTTGCCGTTGGACCCGTCATCATTGCGACAATGTTGCCTAAAACACCATCGAGCTTCCCGAAACCACCTCCACCAGCAGTAGAAGCAGCATAAGAAGGATCTGATACAAGCAATGCGGTAAAAAGCAGCATGGTCACGATAAAAATGATGTTTTGGAATCTATTATCTGTCATTTTACCTCTCTTTAACAAATAATATTTGTTCATATGTCGACATTCCATTGCCTCTAACAAACTGGAAAGTGCTGTCATTTGATGACAGTTTAATTCTTCTCGTTTGTTTGTTTTAAAAGCCTTGATCGTGGATCTGTTCACTCTCAAGCTCTTCTTCGTAAAGAGACAGAAGTCTTTTCAAATTGAGATTGTGTTACATGAAAATGGCAATTTTAAGTTGTGTATATTGGTAAAAATAACAATATTAAAATAATGAAAGAAAGAATATCATTCTTTACAAAATGTAGTTAATCTGCAACACTTATATTTGGATTTTTTCTTTAAAAACAAGGGGATTGCTGATCAATAATCTGACATGATAGGAAAAAAACGAATTTTTTGAGCGAGCGTGTTAAGAGATGCTATTTAAATTGATTGTTATTATTTACATTATGGGGGCTACGGTGTGGGGATTAAGCCAATATAAAGATAAAATGGATTTCAGCATTCTTAAAACATTTGAGACGCAAGATATCCAAGATATTGTCGATCTCTATCGAGAAGAAAAAAAGTTGGGTAGATCTATCACCAAACAGCAATTAGAAAAAAATGAACCAGCTCTCGATTTGCAGAAGAGTGTTTCATTAAATGATGTTGCAAATAATGCTGTTGTTTTTCATGGTAAGGCTTCTGTTACAAGTGGGGCTACATTTAAATTACTGACGCCTGCTGCACAATCTTGGCGCTCACATATCTCCCGTGATATTCATCTTTATGGTGTGGACACATGTGCACCCCGTCAAAAAGCAAGATTAAATGATCAAGAATGGCCCTGTGGTGCGGTTACAACGGCTTGGCTTGTCACCAAAACACTTGGGCAGGATTTATCCTGTAAACAGGCTTTGATGCACAATGGTGTTTATTATGCGCAATGTTTTGTTCAAGGGGTTGATTTAGCTGAGGAAGGTCTTAAAGAAGGTATGTTGGTACTCTCAAAAGAGGGGAAAAATCCTATTCCATCCCAGTATCATCATGCGGAAGAAAAAGCACGTGGCAACAAGATTGGTCTTTGGTCGAGTGATTTCACTGAACCTTTAAAATGGCGGCGAGATAATGGATCCTATAACCCCTTTGCTAGTCCATGATTGGTTTTAACGAACATATTTACTTAAATTTTTATAGAGAAAACTTTATCAATAAAATTGTACCAAATCGTAGAGCAAATTTGAATAAACGGTGAGATTATTTTCGTTTAGGAAGTAAATGGATGGTAATTCCCTTTTCAAGGTAGGGTTGCTTTCAAAATCGCTTCTCTATTTTTACTTATGTGTTTTATAAAAGCAGGAAAATGTCATTGTTGGTGGCAAAGCATTTTTGAGTATTTGTGTTTGAAGGAGAAGTGAGGCGATAAAAAACGCTCAAGAAACGGATTTCTAGAGCGGTGTTGATAAAAGTAAAAAATAAACAGACCCAAAAATGGTGTAACGTTTGATATAATGGATAAAATCTTTCACAATGCCTTAAAAGAATTCATAACAAAAGTTTTTTCATCAGAATTTTGTCTTCAGGATTGGATCACGTTTTTTACTTCTTTAAAAGTGATCAATCTGTTGCATTCCTTGAAAAGCTTTCATAATTATCTGCTTTTAAATTCAGACTTCCAAATGATGGATGGATTTCAAATAGACTCTACACGAAGAAATCTTCGTAAAATGATTTGCATTGCTGATTGTTTTCTATATATCACAAAACGTTTCTATTTAGGCCTCGATGGAGGAACAATAATCAACATACAAATAGGTAAAAAGAGCTCATACTTTTTTGTTATGGCTGCATAGTCCATTGATCGTGAGATTTAAGTATTATAATGCTCATAGGCTTTCTATAGGGCTAGGGGCGATGCCTATTGCAATGTAACTATTTGAAATCAGTTGGACAAAAGCATTAATGCGTCTTCTGATTTCGTCATTTGTGTTCAGTTTTTGCCCTTTCCCTTCTTATTGCGTTTTAATGTCAAACTCATACGATAGCTATTGTGAGCTCTTCTTTGCGTTATTTTACTCAGAGTATTCACTTTGAAAGTAAGCAAGTGATAGTGAGGCTGTATTCTCATACAGAAATTCAACCCTCATTTGGGGAGATGATATTAACAGATAAGGTATTTAAAGAGGGATAAAATGAAAAAAAATTATTTTATTATGCATGACTCTATTATTCGTTTTGGGGTGTGAAAAAAAACTATAGCGTAGAAGATTTAAAAAAAGATGCAAAATTAAGAGAAGAATGGGGAACGAAGTGTTTTCTTTCAGGACAATTTGTTAAGGAATCTAAAAACTGTCAAAATGTCTTACAAGCAGATACTGAAATGGTTTTCTCGTAAAGCTTGATGTTACAGACCGTGGTCATGCATCTCAACAGTAAAGTGTGATATAAAAATTCTAAAATAAAGAAGTTATGGCTCAACGAATGCTCGCTTCTTCAATTGTTATAGCGGAATTTTTTATCATTTTTCATCTTTCAGATGAGCTCCCCAAATCATATTCGCAATCTTATTGTTTGTTTCAACTTTATCAGATTGAGGATTATAATCATGAGAGAATTGGATAGCATTGTCTTATAGAAATATCTCTCAAGGTATCCAAGCCTATTTTGCGACGCTGTTCGTAAAGGGTATAAGGGTAAATCCATTGAGCACCTCCATCTTTACACTTCATAACGGAGTAAGCCTTGCACCATCACACAGTTTGTCAGCTTGTGGGTGTTGCTTACAGCTCTTGGTAATTGAGACGGTTCGTTTGAGGCATTTTTAATTCTTACTTAATAGTTTTTATCCATACGCCTCTTCCCACTTGTAACCTGCAAGAGATATAGTTTTGGTTGATTCAACATGGAACAAGTCTGAAATGAAAGAATCTTACGATATTCTGGATTCTCATTCAACATGTAAAACAATAAATTGTCTTTATAAATCAATGTTTTGCCTTATGATAGAGTTGGTGTAGCATTGAGATTTTAGAGGGAAAATATGCCTTTAAGACTTTATAACAGATACTAAGTCTTTAATAGCAGGTATATTAAATGTACATCATTTAAAATAAATAGAGCGTCCATAGCGAAAAGGGGGCCACTCTTTAAATACAGATAAATACTTATTCTGTTGTGCTGTAAAACGCTATTGTTTGCGGGTGTGGTGATATAAGACATAAAACTTTATACATGGGGTGTTTTGATAAGAGAGTGTGATGAATATTCAAGGGAGGGCTTGTTTATATAATTTTGTGAAAGGAACCATATGAAATGGGAAGCTGAGAAGGAGCTATTTTTGAAAAGGCGGATCGTTTATCAACCGGTTTGAGGAGGGGGGCATCCTTTTGGGGTGTGGGGAGAAAGACAAGAATAGGGTGTGTAGCACTTTATAGCTATGCTTTTAAAGCGTTTTAATTTTGATCACAAATTAAGTTTAAAATCGCTTTCTGCTTGACAGATGTGAGGACTCTAAAACTTTTTAAAAGCAAATATTCCTCTTTGCTCGAGGCGATTTCATCATAATGGTACGGGGTGTTGTCTTTTTTGATGATATCAGTGTAAAAAAAGGCAAGTGGAACATTCAAAATATCGGAAATTTCCTTTAAACGTCCTGCGCTCACGCGATTTAAGCCTTTTTCATATTTCTGGATTTGTTGGAAAGTGACACCTAAATGATGCCCTAATGTTTTTTGAGACATTTTTAGCACTTTTCGCCTAAAGCGAACTTTTTTGCCTACAAAAAGATCAATATTAAGATTTTGAGCTTGCATTTTCCCCCTCCAGGCGCGAGCGCCCTCGCATTGGTATTCCGGGAGCTTGAAAACACTGAACCCTAGTCAGCATTTTGCTTTTAGTGCTTGGAGCACCTGGACATAGCAAAATCTCCCGGAATTCCGGGATACCCACATAGTGGGTTTATTTTTACGCTAGGGTTTCGGGTTTTCAAGACCCCTTTTGATCGTTGCGTATGCGATCAAAACATTTTTCGATTCATAAAGTAATTTTAGGAGATTGGCAATAAAAATAGTTTTTCTTGAGACGGATAGATTTTTTAAAATAGGAGGTTGTTTGCCTTTCAAAGTTTTAAGGTTTGCTTACTCAACTCATGACATCAGATATGCATTTTACGAAGGTAAAGCTTGGTTTTTAAGCTCAAGTCACCGCTTACGGTGCTGTCCTTAACCAATAATCAAAATGACTTGTTTTGATGCGTCTGAGATATCATGATGATAGGGGAAAGCTTTTATGAGTAAAGAGCCCTCATGCAAAATAAACTCAAAACATTATAGATCTGATTGTTGTATATTCACATGTTTGTTTTAGAAGATATTTCTCAATGTTAGCGCCTATTTTACAATGGCGCTTCGTAAAGTATATAGCGTAAAAGCCTCTATGAATGGGATAAAAGCTATATTGCTATCTTTACTGAAAAAAAGATGCTCGGACGGCATATACTCTCTGCCAGTTCAAAATATTACGACAGTTTTTGCCTTTGAAAGGGAGCCTAAGAGCTATTTTTTCTTTCTTCACGTGTTTTTATCTGTACGCTCTCTGCTTATAATATGTAAGTCAATAGTTTTGATTGATTCAATATAAACAAATTTGAAATGAGAAAATATATTGGGCTTTCTCATGATGCATGTTTTTAAGAGGGGGATACGTTTATTTTCTCAGTGAAGAATTTGAGTATTTTAGATAAAAAACTCTATCAACGTCGTTGTTGTTAGAATTAAAATTTTTATGAGAAAAATAGCATTGGGGAATGATAAGCTTTTGCTATCAAGCATTTTAGAATTTTGCACAACTTAATGATAACTTAGTTATTTTATCATTTCTTATGATCTCTATAGACGATAAAAAGTTGGGATATGGTTTGAGAAAGCAGATGACACAAGTATTATCTTTCGGTAAGTAGTTTTGAAGTAAAAGACAGCTTTAAATGACAAATAGAGATAGGTGCACCATGAATGAACTTACCCATATTGAGACTATTATAGCGCATTATGATGCTGTTTTTTGTGATGTGTGGGGTGTTGTGCATAACGGTGTACATGCATTTGAACCAGCGTTGAAGGCGTTGTATAAAATCCGACAAATGGGAAAAACTGTCATTTTATTAACCAATTCTCCTCGGCTACGGGAAGATGTTGCTGCTCAATTACAAAGCATGAATGTTCATAGCGACTATTATGATGCCATTATCACTTCAGGGGATGTAACGCGCGATCTCATTCAGACTGCTCCACGTAAAGTTTTTTTCATTGGTTCACAACGTGATTTGGTGCTGTTTGAAGGGTTAGAGTGTGAATTTGTTGAAGAATGGGAGGCTTCTGTTGTCGTCTGTAGCGGTTTTCTTGAAGATTTTGACGAAGAACCCTCTGCTTATGAGGAGATGTTTCGTCGTATACGGTCGCGGAATTTACCTTTTATTTGTGCGAACCCAGATGTGATTGTCCATTATGGAAATAAAGAATTTTGGTGCGCTGGTGCATTGGCTCGTCTTTATCAACAATTAGGGGGGGAAGTGCGCATTGCTGGAAAACCTCACGCGCCTATTTATGAATGTGCCTTTGAAAAACTTCAAAAAATACGGGGAACAGTAGAAAAAAGTCAAGTTTTAGCTATTGGTGATGGTCTTTTAACGGATATTAAGGGGGCGGCTCACTTTGGTCTTGATGCCCTTTATATTATGGGGGGGATTCATCATTATGATTATACGCAAAAGGGTGTGGTTGATAAGCAAGCTTTGCATTCTTTTCTTGAACATCATGGTTATAAACCACAAGCAATCATGTGGGCACTTCAGTAATGACTAATTTTTTGCGTCTTCAGGGAATTCATATGTTTCCCTCGGCTTGGCGGGGAGCAGTGTTGGCACTTGGAAATTTTGATGGTGTTCATTGTGGGCATCAGGTGGTGTTGCAAAAAGCACTTGATTTCGCGCGTATAAAAAAGAAATCATCTGTTGTTTTAACTTTTGAACCCCATCCAAGAAGTTTTTTTCAACATTCAGCTCCTGTCTATCGTTTGACAGAGGCAGCTGAAAAAGCTGAAATTTTTAAAACCCTTGGTTTTGACGGCGTGATTGAACAGCCCTTTGATGCACAGTTTGCCGCTCTTTCAGCGGACGAATTTATTAAGTCGTTTTTAAAGGAAGTTTTTGATGTTTCAGTTGTGGTGACAGGCGAAAATTTTCAATTTGGTCATCAGAAAAGCGGAAATGTACATCTTCTTTGCCAAAGGGGAGAGAAATATGGATTTGAGGTTGTGCAAGTTTCTTGCGTTTCTCGTCCTCAAGAGTCACAATCTTTGATCATTTCCTCGAGTTTTATTCGGCAACTTCTCTCACAAGGGGAAGTGGACAAAGCAGCCCATTTGTTAGGGTATCACTATCGGATACGCTCCAATATTATTCAAGGTGAAAAACTTGGACGTCTTTTGGGATTTCCTACCGCTAATCAAATGTTGCCTCCCCAAGTTCGTTTGGCTCATGGTGTTTATGCGGTACGTTTGCGTCGTGCGAACGGTGTTTTGTATGATGGTGTTGCAAGCTTTGGTTGTCGTCCAACGGTTGTTAAGGATGGGGCGCCCCTTTTGGAAACCTATTTGTTTGACTTTAACGACGACCTTTATGGGGAAAGCTGTACCGTTTCTTTTTTCCAGTTTTTGCGAGGACAAGAAAAATTTGATGGACTTGAACCTTTGATTGCGCAAATGCATCGTGATGAAAAGAAAGCAAAAGAAATTTTAAAGACAGTACAACCATTATCAACGTTGGATAGGCTGCTTACTTTTAAAAATATGTCCTAAACTGATCTGAAAAAGAGAGAAGAGCCGTAAAAATAGCACTTAAAGTGATTATAATCACAAAGATATATTCCAAAACATCGTGGAATATATGTTTTTTCCGTTGTTGAGAGGGAGAATCGAATATCTGAAGATCTGATTTTGGCATCATTTTTTTCAAAGTTAACTTTATGGTTTTTGTTGTCATTCAAAACTTTACTGCTTGTTTCTTTCTGATACGTTAAAACTCATCATAAAAGATGCAGTAAAGAATAAGCAACCAGCCTATTTAGCAATAATAGACGTGAAGAGGGAGAAAGGCTGTTTTTAAAATTTCTTGCGATTTTAAGCTTATAGTTTGATAAAATTTAATTGATGACTTTTTTTATTTTAAAAGTTTATTGTTTCTTCTTTCTAATTTTTTTTATTATGTCATTTATGCCGTATCATCGTTTATGATGAGAGTTGGTTCGTGTAACCTTACGCATGTGATATTTTGTATTATGTAATGAATATTTTTAAAAAAGGTTTATTTGTCAAGTCTCGTGAAGAAGATCAGTGGTTAGCAGCAGTTTTTGTGCTAACCAATCACGTAAAAGAGAATGAAGCTGCTGGAAGATGCTTTAAGTCTCCTTTCTCTTGTATATTGTGATGGGGAATGCATATTAAGGAGACTGTGCGATTGATTGCAGATAAAAAGAAATCATTGCAAGAAAGCAGGTGTATTGTTTCAAAATTTCTAATGCTTTTGATGGATAAAGGCACAATTTTGTTGTCGTAACACGTCAATCTTTCAGATTTTCAAGTTAAAAACTATCCATATATTTCCTTTGTCTTTCACAAATGTAACGCCTATAATGAAAAGGAAAGACAGTCTTGTAAGGATATGAAAACACAAAGCCAATAATGTTTTGTTGTTTTTTGATAGAAATATTGGATAAAAGTTGGGACATCTTTCCAATCTATGTTCGCTCTATTCGTGACTGTATCGTATTGTTTTTCTCATAAAACTTTTGCTTTAGTGTTCCTCAACGCGAGCAGTATGTTTGAGACGAAGATTAAAGCGCTTTAATGCTCTCTCTGCTGTTACAGCTTTTGTATACTAGATGAGGAGAGCCCTATTGCATTATCCATTTGCGTAATCTCTGAAACCGGTTTACAGCCTTATTGGGGAAAAATATGAAGTTATAAAGGAGAAAATCAGTCCAGATGACAGTCTTTTTTACATTCGGGTTTGCCACTTTCAAAAGGGTCCAGAGCAATATCTCTTAAATCATGAAAATAACAGTTTCAGGTTGTTCTTGTTCTTTGAATAGGATATCACGCCCTACAGGTAAAATAAAATGCTGGAATATCCTTGTGTTGCTAATTTATGCACTTCTTTTAAAGAAATATCTTTCAACGCTTCCCATATTCATTTTCATGATGACATTCATGAATGGTATCTTGAAAGCTTCGTTGAGGGCTATCATCTTTATGCCTAATAAAAGAGCAATCCGACACCATCCGTTATATTGACAAGCCTTTAGTGTTGTACAGTCTAGGCTATTTGAGAGCGCTTATGAGAGTTTTTTCTTAACTCGTTTTATTTCACACGAACACTTCCTGCTTGTGACATGCAAGAAACACGCTTTTGATTGCTTCACTATAAATAGGCTTGAGAGAATCTTACGGTATTAGGATTTATCATTCAACGTGCAAAATAATTAATTGTTATAAATCAATATGTTGTAGTTAACCATAGATTATGGCTTACGACTTTTTTTATAAAATACTCTGCACGCCTTTTATTCGGAATATAGGGTTTTCTTAGTGGTTTTACTGTCATTTTAGGTGTCTGTGGCGTACGAATGAGTTCGTATTGGTAAAGGAAGAGAAAAAGAAGGTGGAGCAGTGATAAAAAGTGAGGTGAAAATAATTTTCTTTGATCATCATATGAATTTTCATGCATTTTTATGGCTTCGGGTGTGCATGCTTGTTGTATATTGAGGAGCAAAGCTTGCTCATAGAGTTTTATGAAATGTGAAGCCTGAGTGGAAAGGTGCAAGACAAAGATTATTGACTGATTATTTTTTTACAGATCGATGTATATTTAAGAATCTTCGTCTTTTAAGGCGAGGCGGAAGTGTGCAACCCCTCTGTTTAAAGACGCGCTAAACGATAAAGATGCAGCGAGCGTGATCCGTGATGACAATAGGCAAGAAGAGGCAGAGAGGCTGTTTTTAAAATTGTTTGCATGGCTTCAACAGCTGACTTTTCTATAGTTGGAGGAGAAATGGGAATGTGATAGGCTTTTATGCCATATTCATTTGCGACCGTTTTAATGCTAGAAAAGTCAGGTTGATGGAGCTCTTCGTGATCGGGGCGGTTACAGATAATTGTTTTAAAACCAGCTTGTGCCAATGTTTTGATATTTTCTATGCTAAGTTGGGCGCTGATAAAAATATCAGGTTCAATTTGTTGTAAATTCATTTTTATTTATTCTCAATTGCACGATCTTCACGATACCCTCTGGTCTAATATATAGAAAGAACATAATGAAGGTAAGTTTTTCACTGGCATCTTAACAAAAATATTCTTTTTGTCGAGAAGATCTATTTGGGAAAAATGAGCTGTAAGATGCAAAATATCTCATTCCGCAACATGTTCGTTATGCGATCTTATAAAAGACGGATGTTTGGTCTTTATGGATAATCTATAGTGTTTACTCAGCATAGACATTTCATTGTGTTGTTTGTTTACGCGCTTGCTAGAGGTACCCTTATTTCTCTTAAGCCCATTTTACTCTGTCGAGCGTCAAAGAGTATAAAATTCATGGATCACCACCCTTTTTACGCTTATGAAGAAGGAAGTCGGTACCATTGTTATATTTGCCAACCTCCAATATTGTAATAGTTCTTGGTACTTGGAGATTCTGCATAAGAAGCATTTTAAATCCTTTCTTGTACAGTTTTTACCCACACGCCAGCCCTGATTGTACGTACAAGAGATATGATTTTGATTAATTTAATATAAGAGGCATGAAATGAGAGAATCTTCCTGATTTCGGCTCTCTCATTCAACGTGCAAAACAATGAATTCTCCTTATAGTTTGTTGTATATTCAGAGTGGAGCTTGTTTGTAGAGTTGCATTAAGTGGATTGCATGAAGGGAGAATCCCAAAAGGCCGGTGCAAAATAAGAAGCTGGATCATTTACAGCGCATTGTTTACAGATCGACATGGATTTAAGAAACTTCGTTTTAGGGTGGGGGGGAAGAAGAGCATGCCTCTTTTAAATTTATTTTGTTATTTTCAAGAATATCATCTTCATAATGTTTTGCTCATGTTAAAGAATATTATAAAAAATTGCGGGCTATTGTTATTTATCCTGAAAATGGGAGAAATGGTTATTTTGCACGTATTGGATGCTTGTTTCTTTTATTACTTTCAGTATAATCGTAAAAACGATAATACTGAAAGGCGTAATGGATGATCATTGGACTTTTGAATCAAAAGGGAGGTGTCGGAAAAACGACGTTGAGTGTTAATCTTGCTGCCAGTTTTGCACGTACTGGTACACGGGTATTGCTTATTGATGTTGACCCACAGGGAAGCGCATTGGATTGGGCTGCTGTACGTGAAGATGCTCCTTTGTTTTCAGTTATTGGTTTACCGCGTGCAACGGTTCACAAAGAGATTACACAGATTGGTCATGGTTATGATCATATTATTATCGATGGTCCTCCGCGTGTGACGGATCTTGCTCGTAGTGCTCTTATGGCTTCGGATTTGGTGCTTATCCCTGTTTTGCCTAGTCCCTATGATATTTGGGCAGCGGATGGAATTGTAAAGCTGATTGATGAAGCACGCGTTTATAAAGAGAATCTCAAATCTGCTTTTGTTATTAATCGTAAAATCGTCAATACAGCGATAGGGCGCGATGTGAACGAAGCTCTTGGCATATACCCTGTGCATGTTCTTTCTTCTAGTGTTGCGCAGCGCGTGATTTTTGCAGAAGCAGCAGCACAGGGGAAGGCCGTTTATGAAGTTGATAAGCAAGGACCCGCAGCGGCAGAGATTGAAGCGGTTGCAGCGGAAATCAAGGAGTTAGCACGATGAGTAAAAAAATTAAAATTGGCACAAAACCAACCAATAAATCAATTCCTTTAACAGCGGATGCATGGATAGGAAGCCACAAAGGGAGCATGAGTGGAGGTATGAAGCGCCTCACGATTGATATACCAGAAAGTTTGCATCGGTTGATTAAGGTCAGTTGTGCAAGTCGTGGAACTAAAATAGCTGATGAGGTCCGCGAATTGCTTTCACAAAAATACGGAAAAGTGTAAAAAATGATACGATAATTTCATTGGTTTGAGTTCTTTTTCTAGAGATGATATCGATTGTTTTTATACGAAGTTAATAATAAAAGTGCTCTTCTTTTTTCACGATGGTTGCTTCATTCAAGTTGTTTTTCATAAGGTTCTGTATCATCGCATGAAAGAGCTATGAGTTTGCGAAAAATTCTCCGTTTCAAACTTTTCCCTATAAATGTGATAATCATCATACTACTTGTGATCTTATCCGCTAGATGAGTAGATAAGTTTATTCTTCCATAAAAATTATCTTGATAATGATTTTAAACATCAGGTTATTTTTGTTTATTGTACTTAATACATGCGTCAATAATGTAATTAAGAGTAGCGTTGATTATTTTTTTCTGTTATGCAGTAATCCGTTTTATTAAATTATATTCATGTTTATAAGGGGGGGATAAAAATAAGTAAAATTTACTGATATTGACGCGCTATAATTATTTCCTAATAAACAAAAGAATTCATTGAGCATATTATAGACAATATTTCTTACATTTATATGATTTTATAGTCTTAAATAGTTAATGCCAGCTGTAATGGTACGCAAGGCAATAGGCTTTTTTCTTCAATTGGAATGTATAAGATTGCTTTTTTAGCATTTCTATTGGCTTTTAAAAAGTGCAGGGGACTTAAAGCTTTCTTTCTTTTCCGGTGGTTTAGAAATGATAAGAGCGCAATTAGTTGACTAAAAGCTGTATTCTTTCGTTTGCAGGGAATTTGCAATGGGTATAGGCATGACGAATTTGGGGTAAGAAATCGTGCTGCTTCTCGTTACCAAGAGGTTCTTGAAGGAAAAGAAATGATTAAAATGCTTTTTGAGAATGTCAAGATATCAGAATTTTTGCTGAAGTTTTAACACTTCAAATACAAAGAGCTGCCGTGCAGATAATGTTACAAATGCAAGTCTGATAAATGAAAGCGGCTCTCATGATTTAACATGTTTGCGTTGAAAATGTGCGTATTTGCAAAGGAAAATTAGACGCAAGGTCACAATATAGGAGGGGATGTGAACCCAAAGATATTGTTAATAAAATATAAAACAAAGAGAGGGGTTAAATCATGAACAAGATCATTATAACAGCGCTGCTGCTTTGCGTGGGACTTGTCGTTTCTGGTTGTGAAAAAACTTATAGCGTAGCAGAGTTTAAGAAAGATAAAAAATTGATGCAAGAATGGGGAAAGAAATGCGATAAAATGGGCCCCTCTGCTTTTGAAACCAAGAATTGTCAAAATGTCATGCAAGCCGATATGGAACTTTTTCAAGAGCATTATAGAAATCTTGCAAAGGAACTTCGTGAAAGTAGCAAAAAGGGGAATGAAACTGAAAAAAAGCAGGATAACAATTAAATCATAAAAAATATATTGATAGCGGTATTTTTCTTTGTACGCGATTTATCATCATAGGTTGGGAAAAATCGCGTACAGAAGTAGATTTTTAAATTTTTGAAAATGCACAATGAACCGAATGTACAATTTTAATCGGGTGCTAAATTGTGTCCTAAACTTTGTAAATTTGAAAAAAGGGAATTTTATTGATGAATAAAGCCATTATAACAGCGCTGCTGCTTTGCGTGGGACTTGTCGTTTCTGGTTGTGAAAAAACTTATAGCGTAGCGGAATTTAAGAAAGATCCCAAATTACTCAATCAGTGGTTAGAGAAATGTTTTATTGCAGGAAGTTTTGATTCAAAAAATTGTAAAAACGCAGAACAAGCTGAATTAGAGACTCGTAAAAAATGGGGAATTTTGGGCTCTGGAAAGGACGACCAAGAAAAAACTGAAGATAAAAAGGAAGGGAATTAAATTATGAATAAAGTCATTATTACAGCATTGCTGCTTTGTACTGGACTTGCTGTTACTGGTTGTGAAAAAACTTATAGTGTAAAAGAATTTAAAACAAATGAAAAATTATACGAGGAATGGGCAAAGAAATGTGAGAACGATGATTCACCGCTCAAATCCTCTCAAAATTGTAAAAACCTTCGACAAGCATATGTAGAACTTTTTTTAAGGCCCTAAATTGTGTCCTAAACTTTGTAAATTTGAAAAAAGGGGAATTTTATTGATGAATAAAGCCATTATTACAGCATTGCTGGTTTGTACTGGACTTGTCGTTGCTGGTTGTGAAAAAACTTATAGCGTAGCGGAATTTAAGAAGGATCCCAAATTACTCGAGCAATGGGCAATGAAATGCATGATATCAGAGGATTTAGATTCTCAAAATTGTAAAAATGCAGATAAAGCGTATCGTGAAGTTCATGCCCGAGATTGGCCTGGTTCAAGCTTTGTACATGATGACGAGAAAAAAACTGAAGAGAAAAAGGAAGGGAATTAAATCATGAATAAAGTTATTATTACAGCATTGCTGCTTTGTACTGGACTTGTCGTTGCTGGTTGCGAAAAAAACTACAGCGTAGCGGAATTTAAGAAAGATAAAATATTACTTGAAGAGTGGGCAAAAAAATGTGAAAAGCTGGATCAATCTTCTATGGAGAAATCTAAAAATTGCCAACATGCCAGACAAGCATATATGGAACTTATGTTTGGCATTAATTAAAAACATACAGTTCAATAAATAAGGAATTGTTTAGTTCTTGATTCTATTGCGTTTTTAGGCTCTCTCTAACTTTTAGAGAGTCTTTTTATGGCTTCAAGAATTAGTTGTTTACGATCAGTACTCTTTGTGTAAACGTATGCTATACTGTCATTTGTTCAGCCCAAAAGTGCTTTCAATTGTAGATAGTATTGCCTCCCAATGAGTTGTTACGTGTTACTGCTAATTTTTTAATGTTTTGGTTATATGTATTTAAAATATGAGATTAAATCTATCTTTGGGGTGTTTTTTTGCCTTTATCACAAATAAATGTTTCATCACACTAAGATCGTCTTTAAGTGTTGCGGCTAATTTCGGAAAAATTAGGAGGAAACATTTGTTTGGAAATTACTTTCTCTGTTTTAATAAAGAGAAAAACATTCAGAATAGAATTATTATCGTTTCATACTCAAATGTTTTTCTCAAACTATTTTTAAAAAATTTCTTTTGATTTGAGAATATTATAACATTAGTTAAGTTGTGAGACAGTTTTGCTAGGACGGTTTTGCTGGATGTGTGAGGAATTGAGCGCTCTCCACATCTTTTCATTTTTCTCCTCTCTTTTCTGAGTTTACAAGGGTTTTCCTTGTTATTTTTTTATCTTAATTGTGTTGTGATATTATCATGTTGAGCGGTGGAGCGCATATAAAACTTTACGTATGAGGTGTTTTTTGTTCTCGAGTGTGTGATGAATGTTTTTCTGAATAACACTTTGATTTATAAAAATAATTTAATTATTTTATGTTGAATAAGGATCTCGAATAACGTAAGCTTCTCTTATTCCAAATCTGTTCTCGGTTGAATTAATTAAAACCATCTTCTTGCATGGTACAAGCGGGGAGAGCCGTGTGGATAAAAACTGTTGAAGAAAGACGTAAAAATGCCTCTTATGAATTATCTCAAGTGCTAAAGGTTTGTTGGCAACATTTGGGGCTGAAAAAGTGTGTGATGCTGCTGGTTTATTCTTTCATAAGGGTAAAGATGGTGTTCAATAGATTTATCATAAGCTTCATGAAATATTATTCTTTAGAGTTGTGATATGCCCTGAAGGGGGGAACTTACTCAATAAGGAGACAAATTATTTACAGATCGGATCTGATAGAAAATTTCGTTTTTTAAGCTGGGAGTGAAGTTGAGATTCAAGATAGCGTGAAAAGACGGACACTGATGGTTAAAAATGCATATAAAAAGCAGAGTTTATACTCAAATAGTTGCAAGCCATGTTTGAAATTAGGTGTGTGGTTTATCTGTAGAATTAAAATTCTGCTTTGCTCTTATGTGAAATTAAGATGCTCATTTGCACAGATTATAAAAAGCCAAAAGAGTATGCTTAGTATATTTCTATTACGAGAACTAAAATAACAACAAAAGTATTGATGGTGATAATCAAGGTTGAATAAAGCATAGCGGCTTTTACGAGATCAGCCATAAAAACCTCTTTCTGTTCTTTTTGAGGTGATTTTATGAATAACAATATGTTACAATCTGTAATATATGCTGATACAACATATTCGGCAAGCTTAAAATCGTTCCTTTTTTTATAAAAGCTTAAGGAGTTGGAGTATTGTGAATCCTAAAAAAGAAAGCTTTAAAAAGACTATTGATTGATTTTGTAAGTTTTGTGTTGCTGGAAACTTTTTTATCCTGTTATGCTATAAAGCACTGTCATTTATAACGGTAATATAAGACATATAAGTTTTCTTGGAACGTTTAAGTATTTTTTAGTGTACGATGAATATTCGTAGGTTTATTTGTTGAGCTTTTCGTTTAAGTGAATCAGATGAGGGGAAAGTTAGGAGAAGATCGTTTGACAAAAATTCGGACTGCGTACAGAGCCGATTGAGTTAAGATCTTAGTCCTTTAAGGTGAGCGGCGGAAGATAAAAATGTTTTCTGATCGTTTATCTCATAGCAAGATTGGTTAATGCTGCTCTAATGGGGCATGTTTTGCACAAAAGTAAAGAACGCTCCAGACGAAATATACTTATGTTGTATATTAGTATATTTGTATTGCATATTTATGTACTTGTTTTAAAGAAATATCTCTTAACGCACACGAAAGACATTTTACGATGACATTCGTAAATGTTATAACGGTAAATGTGAATAGTATAACAGTAAAGCTCTCGTGAAATAATATAAACTTTGAATAATATAAAAAGCTATAAAATGCTATCATCTTTATACTTATGAAAGAGCAAGTCACAATCATCGTAGGCTTGCTTCCAATGTTTATTATAGTTCTTGGCATTTGCTAAGGTTCATGAGAAGTCTTTTTCTTTCAGCGTATTTTATCAACACATCAGAGCGTTGTTTGTGATGTGCAAGCAAGTGATTTTAATTTATTCAACATGGAATATATTTGAAATGTGATGATTATGAAAGAGAAGAGCTGCATTTAAAAGGTTGAAAACGAGAGAAAGATCGTAAACAAAAATTGTACCTTGATTATAAAATGATTGTTTCTCTGTTTTTATACCAGTAGCGCATGTAAAGTCGCGATATTAAGAGCAAACTGTGTTATGGAATGAAATAATCTGTAAGAAGATGCTGTGAAAATTCTGAAAATATCAATGGGGGGAGCGTTAAGCATTATGCATTGGATAATATTTTGATTTATAGATGATAATCTATCGTTATTCAACTTGAATTAGATCCCTTAATACTGGAAAATTTTTCATTCCAAATCTGTTTCGTGGTGAATTAACCAAAACAATGTCTTTTGCAGTTACAAGCAGGGAGCTCCCATGCGCAGAGAAATTGTACAAGAAAGGCCATGCTTTATGAACCGTCTCAAGTGCCAAGGGTATCAGAACATAGGGGGTTAGAAAAATATGTGATGGTGCTGGCTTGCTTCTTTTATTAAGCGTAAAGATGGAAAGTGCTCAATGGATTTTATACATGTCATGGAAGATTTATCATTATACCATTGATGGGCCGCGGTGCGAAATAGGCTTGGGTGTACTTAAGAGATATTTCTTTAAAACAAGCGCGTGAATATGCGATTGAAGACGTATCGAACTGATTGGCTAAGAAACTCTTGAAAAGGTTCAAAAAATCTTATATAGTCATTCATTGCAAAGAAAAGCGAATGATAATTTAAAAAAGGAAGATTGATGGCTGTTTAGCTATTTGAAGGTGTCTTTTTTTATATTGCTGTATGGCTGATCTGTTCAAAAGAACATTCTTTTTGTGTTTTATGCGAAATACTGCATGTGTGCAGAAAGAGCATGGGAGAGGGGGTGTCCTTTTGATTGGGTGCAAACTGATCTTGTCGGGCGCCATCTTATGGGGTGCTGGAAGGTATACAAGTTTAAGTGCAGAGAGAGCCATAAGGTTATGGAGGGTAAAGTGCTTCTATCAGTAAAATGCTGAAATTTTTAATGGGCTTACGTCTTTATATGCTGCAAGATAGGCTGCGGTTTTTTGTCGGCAGATATTTTTTGTGGCTGAAGTTGTCGTGAAAGCATTGTTATTTTCTGTTGAAGATGAGCTCGTGATAAAATCGGCAAAGATAAAATCGGCAAGGCGAAATAGACAGAGCAAATATGGAAATTTCGATATTGCTGTAAGGTTTAAGTCTATAGCGTTTTTATGGATTAGTATAGCCGCAATGATGGTTTTGGAGCAAAGCAAGAAAAATATTTGAGAGAACGCGTTGAAAGTTGAAGTGGTATACGCTTTGAAGGATTGTCGTGCTGTTGTTTGAGCAATGTTTGCACCACGAGCTTGGTTGAGTGTATCAGCATTGAAGAGAACCTGTTTAGTCTCCCTCATTTGAAAGTAAGATTGAACAATAGTGTTGAAGGGGAAGTAAAAATGTCTGTAGTGCAATATGGTGATGATAGTTTTGCGGCAAAAGCAAAAGTTCTTGATAACAACCTTATTGATCGTGATTGGGCGATGACAAAATTTGTTGCTGCTGTTAAAGGATTAGCTCAAGTTGTTGATTATGAAAGCAATATGCTAGAGAGCAGTGGTGTTCCAGATTACGAAGAAATAAATTTGCGTAAAATACGTGGTTTGCGTGATCTTAATAAATCCATGAGTGATGTGAAGCGCTATATGAATCAAGATATTGAGCATGAGGTTGAAAGTTTGTTGTCTGATTTACAAGAAAAATTACAGCGTAATAGTGAATTACTTCAAACACATTTAAATGCAGTTAATGATCTTTCTAGAGCTATACAGCTATCTGGACGTGCAAAAGAAATAGAGGAATAAATTCAAATCTGATTAATACGGGCTGTTCTAAGTCATGACAATGATTAGGTAGGGCAGTTGATTTGGATAAATAGTGCGTTTAGTGAGTAGACTTGTTTTAAGCTCATTTTGGTATTTAAATTATTATCCTGATGTACTGTAAAACGCTGTTCTTAAAACAATGTCTTTTAAGGTGTCGTGATGTGAACCGCATGCGGTGAGAAGCTGGCTAGAAGAGAATTCAGAGAAGGCGGATTATTTACAGAGAATTGTTTGCAGACTGAGTTAATAGGGAGCTTCATTTTTTAGTTTAGGGAGAGGCGCGATCAAGAGAATATTTAGACCAGCCTGTGATGCCTTAAAAACAGCTTCCTTGGGGGTGTGGTAATGTAAGGTTTATACATTGAGTCTTTTGCTTGCATTTAGCAGATCTGGCGGCGACTTACTCTTCCGTGCCTTAAGGCAAAGTACTATCAGCGCTGGAGTGTTTCACGGCCGAGTTCGGGATGGGATCTGGTGCGTTCACTCCGCCATAACCACCAAGTCAGCAAAAAGCATGAATGATGAAGAGTATGTGATGAATATTGCCTATAAGCTTCATGGAATATTGTCCTTTAAAGTGTGGTGATATGACGCGGTTCGTTGTTTAAATCTATAGGCTTGAGATAAAAATTAAAGCGGTTTATTATTTCCTTCTGCTGTTTTTAGTTTTTGTATGTCAGATTGGAGAGAGCATCCAGATCTGAGTGGATATAGTGCGTATATCTTTGTTGGCGTAATATTTGAAATGGGGAGGCAATCTCATTGGGAAAGAATAAAGAGGTAGAAATCAGCTTCCCTCTGTTCCGCCGTTCTTTAATTTAGCTTTATGTCTTTCAAAAGTATCTAAAGCACTATCTGTTAAATAATGAAGATTCCGCATTGTTTCACGCTTTTTTTTATTGTGTTTTTTACTGCGGGCATGTCCTTCATGCACGACAAAATACTCAAAATAGAATAGATTTGTTATTCCTAATTCACGGCCTTGTTTTAAAGAGATATCTAAGCTCTCAAGTCTATTTCGTGATGGTGTTTGTGGGGCGGCGCAACGACATCTTTGATGCAACGGTGCTTGTGAATGGTATAATAAGAAAGTTCCCGTGGAAATAATATAAAATCTATAGGGCGCGACCATCTTTATGCTTAATAAAAGAGCAAGTTGATATTGTTATATTTTTCAACACTGTCATATTCTTTGTTTGATCCCAATGTTGCTACAGCCCTTGGCACTTGAGATAGTTCATTAGAGGCATTTTTAATCCTTTCTTAATAGTTTTTTATCCCTATGGCTCTTCCCCCTTGTCACTTGTAAGAGATATGGTTTTTGTTGATTCAACATGGAACAGGTCTAAAATGAAAGAATCTGACGATATTCTGGATTCTCATTTAACATGGAAAACAATTAATTGTCTTTATAAATCAATATCTTGTCTTATAATGGAGCTGCTGTAGCATTGAGATTTTAGAGGAAAAACATGCCTTTAAGAATTTATACCAGATACTAGTCTTTATAGCAGGTATATAAAATGCACATCATCTAAAATAAATAGAGTGTCCACAGCGAAGAAGGGGCTGACTTTTTTAAATCGGCATGAATGCTTATTCTGTTGTGCTGTAAAAACATCATCGCTTGAGGTGTGGTGATAATATAAGACATAAAATTTTATGCATGGGGTATTTTGATGAGAGAATGTTATGGTGTTTAGTTTTTTATTCAATATGCAAAAGAAATATTATAAGTCAAAATCTTCTTTGATGTGATAATGATTTTTGAGAATTTAAAAAAATATATAAATTTAAATAAAAAAGCAGCACTTTGTGCTGCTTTTTTATTTAAGTTAAAATTAACTTCTGCTTTAGAAACGATAACGTATTCCGCCAGACAAATTGGTGCCAGATACACCGGATTTTTGCAGTTTTTGCCGATAGCTGATATCGGCGTTTAGTACGATATTTTGAGAAAGATATGCGTTCACCCCCATGCCTCCCTCAACTGAAGAGCCGGTAGGATCAACATGAAAGGTATCAGCAATTTTTATTGTTTTACCATCGCCAAAAGTTCTGATAACATTCATTTTACCATAGAAGGAAACAGCCTTGTTTTCTTCAACAGCCATTATCGTTTTTGTTAAACGTCCACCAAAACGGATCAACCATTGATGTGGATTGCCCATGTCTACTTTTAAGCCATTGGTATCTGAGAAAATATCAAACATGAGATTTTGATAAATGAATTGAGCTTGTGGTTCAAAGACAAGCCCTTTTGTATCGGTTGCTAATTTCTGACCAATGGTTGCAGATATATTAAGCATCTCGGTACCATCCAATTTTGCGGCATTCCCAACAAGAGCTGTGGTAATATTTCCTTTTAAGGTTCCGTAAGAAAGAAGAGCGTTGACATATATACCATTGCTATGCTGGATGCCGCTATAAGCGGTAAGTGACCATTTATCAAGCGTTGTCTTTTCAGAATCTTGCATCTCTTTTGGCGTAAAGGCAAGCTTTCCGTACGTTCCTAAAAGACCAAAATATGCGCTTATGTCTTTGCTTTCTAAGGCGGCTAATATGCCCCCTAATTGTAAGGCAGTATAGTTTACATCAGCACCATAACCATAGTGCAGTGGATCGCGGTTGGAAGATAGGGTGACCTTCTCGCCGTAGGAAGAGAAAAAGATACCATTCTTTATATTGTCTTTTGCCCCAAATACTGTTGTTCGCATATTGTCTAACAACGTGTTTTGATTGTTTACATCAGTAAATCCAGCAGAAAATAAAGTATTAGATATGGTTAAATAGTTTGCTACCTGTGGTAAAAGGGCTCGAACTTTTTTGTCTTTATCAATGTAGGCATTCTGTAAGCGGAAATCCCAGAAATCACTATTCTTCTTGCCAAAAAGATTTTGGCTCTCATGAGATGTTCCAGGCTTATAGCCTGTGAGTATATATTTATAAGGTTGTTTCCCTATTGTCATATAGTTTCCTGCTAACGTGAAGGAATTTTCGTTTGCTTGTCCGGAAACTTGAATGATTGAAATCCCATGTGTCCCTAAAGGAAGTGAAGCCATCGTCTCTTCCCAAACAGCAGAGCTATCGGTTTGGAGATTGATGTGAACAACAGTACTTCCTGAGACATCACCATTAATCACAATGCGATCAGTTTGTTGTTCCGTGATAGGAGAATGTTTATCCCATTGAGTGTTTACATAAATCTCTGCAAGACCCGCTGTACTATAAACCGCTGCTGTGTGAGTTGTTTCGTCTTCTTGCGAAAGATTAGGTCCTATAAACAGAGTTTGATAATGTCCCTCAATGGGCTTGTCAAACATAATGGCGCTGTTTGTAAGGTGCAATTCAGAAAGATTAGAGTATGATTTTTCATCAACACCAAACTGTCTATAGTCATTTAAAATATTATCATTATTTGTGGCATTTTTATTCGCCTTTAAAAGCCATTTCGTCCTCTCTTTTAGATCAAAAACTGTTCTATTATCTTTAGAAGTTCTTACCCGACCTTTTAAAGAAGAGTGGTCTGCAACTAATGTAATGGTGTTTGTGGAGGCACTTTCGTTCTTGATATTTTTTAATAAAATATCGGCATGAACTTCTGAATTTTTAAGGTTGACTTCCCCGTTTACGCCTGTTCCATAAAGGTTGATACCGCTACCATGTTCAACGAAAAGCTTTGTATTCTCTAGGGTTACTTTATCAGCAATATTGGCTACATCTTGTTCTTGAACGGCATTGGTGTTCCTTTCAGCATTGCGTGTATATCGTTTTCTAGGGGTATTATACGGATTGTTGCGGAAAATAATACCGTCTGCTTCATAATTTCCCGTGACATGGACGCTTGAATCCTTAAGTTTGATTGTGCCCTCCATGTTTACCAAACCAGCTGTTTCTGCTGTTACAGTAATGCCTGTAGCATCAATTTCTCCAGCATCTGATACGCTTAGTGCAACAAAACGCGCATCAACTGTTCCCCCTATCATGTTGACTTTTGAATTATTTCCCTCTGCATGTACAGCAAAACCATTGTCTTGAATTTTTTTGTTATGTAGCGTTATGGTCTTACCGTTTTTAGCTTCAACTCCAGCGCTTATATCCTCAATTTGTGTAGACTTTTCAGGTTGTTTTATTGGTGATATTGGTTTTTCAATCTCTGATTTTTCAGATATTTTTTGTGCAGATGAAGATTGCACTGGCGCTGGCTTTGCAGATTTTGGTGGTACCAGTAATGTTGTTTTTTCAGTTTCTACTCTTAAAGATATTGGCTGTGCGAGTTCTGGTTCATTAGATGTTGGTATTTGCTCTGTTGTTGGTTTTGTAGGTTCCGTTCTTGTAGGTTCAGACTTTGTAAGTGCTGGTTGTAAATTCGGTGAAGGTTGTGTAGGTTCTGGCTGTGAAGACACAGCAGAATTCGATAGTGTTTTTTCGCTGGAAGAGTCTGCAGAAGAGGAGGGCGCCCCTGAACGTCTTCTAGATTTTGCTTCCATTCCTGTTGTTGAAGATTGTATAATAGGAGTGTTTTGTGTTGTAGGGTTAGATTGTACACCTTCTGTAACTTTAGTCTTTGGTGTTTGTGTACTTCCTTGACTAAGATCAGAGTTTTGTTTTGAAGAAGAAATTATATTTCCAGCTGAATTTCCTTCAAGTTGTGTTTTGGGAGGTAGAGTGCTTGTAGAAGTAGGCGTTGTAAGTTTACTTCCTGTAGAAATAGGGCTTACGCTCGTTCTTGTGGAGCTAGGTGCTGTAGGGGGAAGGAGGCCATTAGGGGTTGAAGATGGATATGATGGCATAATTCGCCCGATTCCATCATATAGATCTTTATACGGATCAAAAACTCCGGATAGATTTATTTGTGACTTGACACGAGCAGGTTGTAGAGAAGAAGAATCTATCGTTGTTGATGGATTTGTACTATGAATAGCATAAGACAAACCGCTGGAAGAATAAAACAGAACTCCGGAAACTGTGTATAGTAAGAAGCTTTTTTTCATATGGATGTATTCCTAAAATATTTCCCCCTCTCTCATAAAAAGTAAAACTTTGACCTCATTATGTCTCTTTTGTAAGAGACAAAACGAAACATAATGAGATCTCTTCATATTTCAAGATAAGGAATACAAGTATTTTTAAAAGTGATAGCGCATTCCAGCGGAAATATTTATTGCAGAGATGCCAGCTTTTTTGAATTTATGTTGATAGCTGAGATCACTATGAAGCTGAATATTTTGTGATAAGTGTGTGTGAATACCAAAACCACCTTCGATTAAAGATCCCATAGCTGCAAGCTGAAAATTTTTACTAAAAGTTTTGATCATGTTCAGTTTGCCGTAGAAAGAAACAGCATGTCCTTTGTTTTGCGTTAAACGTCCGCCAATACGGAGCAGCCATTGATAAGGATTACTTATGTCTATTTTAGAGTTATCGTCATCTGAGAAAGAGCTCCTATCTAATAAAGAACCAAGCATGAGACGTTGATAAACAAGTTGTGCTTGCGGTTCTAGGATTACACCTTCCAAACTGGTTGACAGTTTTTGACCAACAGTTGCAGCGGCTCCTAATGTTTTACTATTCTTCACTTTTGAGGTATGTTTGATGAGAGCTGTAGCGTGATTTTCTTTGAAAATTCCATAAGAGAGAAATGCACTTGCATAGATGCCACTGTCATGCTGAATATTTCCATATGCGGTGAGTGACCATTTATCAAACATATTTTTTTGAAAGCTCTCCTTGTTTTTAGGAGTAAAAGATAATTTCCCATATGTTCCGAAAAGACCAAAGTTGCTGCTGATATTTTGATTTTTTAGCGCTATTAGTGTTGCTCCTGCTTGCAATGCAGCATAGTGAATATCTGCTTGAACACCATCTTGTTCTGCTTGAACCTTAGAAGAAAAGGTGCTTTTATTGCCATAAGAGGATAAGAAAACGCCTCTCTCTGGATGATCTTTGGGTTCAAACATTGTTATTTGCATATTGTCTAACAAGATATTTTGATTGTTGACATCACTAAACCCAACAGCAAACATCGCAATAGGCATGGTTAAAGAGCTTTCTCCTTGTGGTGTAAGAGTTGTACTTTTTTCTGTTCCATCAAGAGAAGTAGAAGCTGCGGTTGCTTTATCATCATCTGTAAGTTTAGAGGTGCTCTCTGTCGCAGCGCTAGCAGTATTCTCAACCTTTGGGAGCAAATTCATATGCGCTTTTGCTGATGTATTAAGAGTTGTTTTTGATTCCGAGGAAGTGGTGTTTGTTTGGGGATCAATATCAGATTGCGAATTTTCATTTATTTTAGGCTGTCTCATTCCATGATCTGTTCTTGTGAATGAATTGTCCTTGTGTTGGGCAACAACATGAGCGGGTGGTAATTTATCACTAGCGCGTCTTTGTTTTGTACTGGAGTCAATAAGAGGTTGTTTATTCTTTTCAGATGCAGGAGGGGATGTTTTTTCTTTTCTCTCCACGTTGGTTATTCCATTATTGTTCAAAGTCTCTAATACTGCTTTGCGTAAAGTATTGGAAAGTTCCTTGTTTTGTCCTTGTAAAGCACTATCCACTTGTGCTGCTTTATGTAATATTTCTGCTTTATTTTGCAGTTCAGACCAATTACGATTGTCTTGGCTCACCCATTCTTGGCGTGCAGCATTAACACGCTGTTGGTTATCGGCATCAAGTGCTTGGTTGAAGTGCGAATGATCTTCCATCATGGCGCCAGAGGCTATCTTTTCAAGATTTTTTTCTGCTTGTGTTGGTGTGTTTATTAAATCAATAGCACGGTGATATTGTTCAGGTAATTTCATAATCCCTTCAATGGCATGGCGTTCCTGGGGGCTTAGAGCAGAGGCGGTGCTGGTAGATGTGAAGTTAAAAGAAGAAAAAAATAAAGCACAAGCGGCTGTACATAACAAAAGATTCTTATGCATAAAGATGTTCCTTAAGATATTTTCTTTGTTTTGCTAAAAATGAACCACTTTTTGACACATTACGGTTTTTTGTAATGTAGTTAAGCAGCACTGTTTTCATCTCAGCGCTGCTTATGCGTCAAAATAGAGAGCTAAGATTTCTAAAAGCGATAACGCATTCCTCCGGAAAAATTAATTCCAGAGAACCCAGCTTTTTGAAGTTTATGTTGGTAATTAACGTCAGCATGAAGTGCGATATTTTTAGAAAGCTGCGCGTTAATGCCAAGCCCACCTTCAAGGGAAGAACCCATAGAATCGAGATGGAAAGATTCCATAACATGGATAGCACGCTTCTCACCAAAAGCTTTGATGACATTCAATTTACCATAAAAAGAAAGAACACGATCTTTTTCAATAGGAAGTATTGTTTTTGTTAAACGCCCTCCAATACGGACCAACCATTGATGAGGGGTCTTTATATTAACTTGGAAGCCATCAATATCTGAAAGAGTGCCAAAGGCAATATGTTGATAAATAAGTTGTGCTTGTGGTTCAAAGGACACCCCTTCAACACCAGTTGCTAGTTTTTGTCCAACGGTAGCTGATATATTTAATGTATCCGTATTGTTTAATTCTGTGGTGTTGCCGATAAGGGCTGTTGTAATATGTCCGTTTAAAATGCCGTAGGAGAAAAGTGCATTAATATAGAGACCATTGTCATGGTGGAGATTCCCATATGCCGTAAAGGACCATTTATCTAGTATGCTTTTGTCAGAACCTTCCATATCCTTTGGCGTAAAAGCGAGCTTTCCATATGTGCCTAAAAGACCAAGATTCGCGGTTATATTTTGATTTTCTAACGTTGTTAATGTCATGCCTGTTTGTATAGCAGCATAGTGAACATTAGCACCATAACCATATTCCAATGGACTACGGCTGGAAGATAACGTCATCTTGTTGCCATAAGTCGATAAAAATATCCCTTTTTGTTTATGACCTTCTAATCCAAAAACTGTTGAGTGCATATTATCTAACAGTGTATTTTGATTGTTTATATCAGCCAAGCCAGAGGAGAATACTGCATTATGCATAACCAAATAGCTTGCCATTTGAGGAACAAGAGCTTTGATTTTTCCTTCATCATCAAGAGTCGCATTTTGTAGACGGAAATCCCAAAACTCTTCACTTTCTTGCAAGAGACTTTGCTGTTTGTCAGCTCTCCCACGGTTGGATGTTGGTCCATAGCCATTTAATACATATTTATAGGGCAATCCATCCATTGTAGTGTAGCCATTTGCCAGCATGAAGGCGGCTTCCTCTGCTTTTCCAGACACCTGAACAAGTGAGAGACCACGCGCATTCAAAGGAATTGAAACTTCATCATCATCGAATGGTTCTGCACGCTTTGAAAGATTGTTGAAATAGATCGTTGTGGTGCCTGAGACATTACCATGAACGAGAACACGGTCAGTTTTTTGTTGTTCTTTTATAAGACCATTACTCCATTCGGTATTAAAGTAAATCCTTGCGTTGCCCAATGCATTGTAAACCGTTGTTGCATCGAAGCTTCTGTTTTGCTCTGCTTTTGCAGCTTCAGCTGTTGGCTGTTTTCCCACATGCAAGGTTTGATACTGATTGTCTGCTAGTTTATGCGGCGCATTAAATATAATAGAGCTATTATTAAGGTTCAATACTGAGACAATAGACTGTGCACGTTGTTTAATATCAGTGAGCAAGTATCCTTTAGAGCTGTCAAATTCTTTGTCTACTTCAAATTGACTAATCTTTAGGGACCACTTGCTGTTATTGTTGAGAGTAAAAATCGTTGTATTTTGAGGTAAAGTCTTTGCTCGTCCTTCTATAATCGAATTGTCAGCGCTTAATATAAAAGTGCGAGGATCGATATCTTTTGAGTTTTCTGGGATTTTATTTTTTAATAATATATCAGAACGAATTTCTGAACTTTTAAGTTCTACCTCAGCAACAGATTTTGCATAATCTGGTCCTAGAATACCAATACCATTTTCAACAAGAAGTTTTGTGTTGGTAAGAATTGCTTTATTGATAACTTTTTCGCCCTCTTTTACTTGGGAACTTGGGATGTAATCAAAAAGGATACCACGACTTTTGTGATGTCCGGAAACATTTATGATTGAATCTTCAATATGGATGATGCCGTTTGAAATTTCTAAACCACGAGAATTTGATTTTCCTACAGTTTTTTTAGCATGAATACGTCCACCTGTTGTTGCGGTAAATAAATTTGAGTCTGAACGCATTGTTGAATTTGTAATGGTGATAAAGGCTTTGTCATCAGCAACCACTGTTGTATATGCGCTGCGGATAAAAACGTTATTAAAGGTTTTTTCTTCTCCTGCTTTATCCGCACGAGCTATAACCATTGTAGGAGCTGATGTATTTGCATAAGTTGAACCGAAATGAGAAAAAATCAAAGTTCCAGCAATTGTACATAACAAAAAATTTTTCTTATAAATATATTTCTTACACATAGATATGCCTTTAGTATTTGGTATGCTTTGATGCTTACTTCATTCCCCTGATGGCGCAAGTACCCAGACAGTTTCTATATCATTATGTTTTTATTGTAAACAACAAAACGAAATATTGCGTCTTGTTCTTTATCGTTTAAAAAATGATTTTAGAAGAGTTTTTAAAATAGAAATTGCAGTGAGCAACTATGAATTGCAGAAAAGCTAGATTGATCAGTATTCCGTTTAAAAGTGTTAAGAAACAAAATATTTTGCAAGGATGTTTGTTGCTTAAGGCTGTTGTTATGAAAACTCTACAAAGTTTTTGGAGAAGCTGTTGTTGTGCGCTTACAAAAAGCTTTTAATTGATTTTCTTACACAGAGAATTATTTATTACGTGTTTTAAAATACAAAAATTTTATTAAAAGCATTTGATTTTTATAAATCAAAAAGGCAGCTCTCTTGAGAATTCAGTATTCATTTAGAGATAACAGATTTTGTTACATTTGGTTTGAGTGAGATTAATTGGCTCAAGAAAGGTGGTAGAAAGAATAGTTGTTAACGGTTCTTTCCGATAGATTGTAAAAAGGCAGTACATTTGCACTGCCTTTTATTAAAATGAATAGAATATAAATTGTTTTTTGCGTTTTCTTAAAACTGATAGCGTATTCCGCCTGAAAAGCTTGCTCCGGATATACCAGTTTTTTGAAGCTTATATTGATAGTTAACATCAGCATAAAGTGCGATATTTTGTGATAATTGTGCATTTACACCAAGTCCACCTTCAACAGACGCTCCTATAGAATCAAGGTGGAATGGTTCACCAATCTGTATCGTACCATTGTTAGAAAAAGCTTTAACAACGTTTAGTTTACCATAGAAAGAAAGAATACCGCCGTTTTCAATAGAAGGCTTCGTTTGCGTTAAGCGTCCACCAACACGCACTAAGTATTGATAAGGATTTCCCATATCCACATCAAAGCCATCGACATCTGAGAGTGTGCCAAGCATGAGGCGTTGATAAACAAGTTGTGCTTGTGGTTCAAAGACCAATCCTTTCCTACTGGTTTCGAACTTTTGTCCAATGGTTGCTGATGCACTGAATGTATCAGCATTTTTCAACTCTGCAGTCTTTCCTATGAGAGCTGTGGTGATATCTCCCTTGAGCATTCCATAGGAGAAGAGTGCATGGATGTATATCCCATTATTATGGCGCAGCCCACTATATGCAGTAATTGACCATTTATTGAGTGTACTCTTGTCAGCACCTTCCATGTCTTTAGGGGTGAAAGCTAATTTCCCATATGTTCCTAAAAGACCGAAATTGGCGGTCATGTTTTGGTCTTCTAGAGTTGCTAATCTAATGCCTGCCTGTAAAGCTGCATAGTGAATATCGGCACCATAGCCATATTGTAATGGCGTACGGTGAGAGGATAATGTCATCTTATTTCCATAAGTCGAGAAGAAGACTCCTTTGTTTTTATGATCTTTTGTCTCAAAGGTGTTTTCCTGCATCGAGTTGAGTAAAGTGTTTTGATTGTTTATATCAGCCAGTCCAGCTGAGAATAGTGCGTTAGGCATGGACAAATAGCTTGCCACTTGAGGAACGAGAGCTCTGATCTTTCCTTCATTATCGAGAGTCGCATTTTGCAAGCGAAAATCCCAGAAATTCTGATTTTTTTCCAAGATGTTTTGTGCGTTGTTTGCTTGTCCAAGGGATGATGAACCGGTATTTTGCGCTTCTTTCTCTTTTGGTGAAACACCTTCAATCATTGTTCCTGATGCTGATATCGTGTAGATTGTGTAGTCTTTGAGGGTATTTTCTTTTGATTCTTGTGATATTCCGCTAAAATGACTTTGTGTGCTATCGGCTGTCCCATGGCTGGATGTTGGACCATAGGCTTTGAGTATATATTTATAGGGCAATCCCCCCATTGTGGTGTAGCCGTGTGCAAGTTTGAAGGAACCTTCATTTGCATTTCCAGAAACTTGAATGAGTGAAAGACCACGCATATTTGAGGAAACAGAATCTTCAGCTTTTAATATCTCACCTTTCGCAAGGTTCTTGATATGGACTGTTGTGCTGCCTGATACATCACCATGTATAAGGAGGCGGTCAGCTTTTTGCTGTTCTTTTACTAGACCATCACTCCATTCAATATTAAAATAAATTTTTGCATCGCCTGTGGCATTGTAAACTGTATTATAAGTGCTTTCTATATCGGGGATTGTACTTCCCTCAGGTCTACGAACCTCAGCTGTTCGCCCTACATACAAGGTATGATAATGATCTTTTTCCCGCCCTTGTGGTGTCTTAAATATGATAGAACTATTATTAAGATTCAGTACTGAAACGGTAGAAAGGGCTCGTTGTTTAATATCACTGAGCTCATAGTTAAACACATTAAAGTCAGTATCGACTTCCTCTTGAGAGGTCTTTAAGTACCATTTGCTCTTGTTATTCAGAGTCAAAACCGTTGTATTGACTTTTAAAGTTCTTGCTCGTCCCTCTATTGTTGAATTATCAGCGGTTAATGCTAAAGTTACAGGAAGAGTATCGTTGTCATAATATTTACGTTTCGTTTTATTTCTCAATAATACGTCAGATCGAATTTCTGAGTCTTTAAGTTGAACTTCAGCAACGGCTCTTGAGCAGTAGGGACCAAGAATACCGGTACCGTTTTTCACAAGAAGTTTTGTATTGCTAAGAACAACCTTATTGACAACTTTTTCTCCACTTTTCAGTGAAGAATCTTTTGTTTCATAAAAAACGATACCACCGGCACCTCCTCGTTGGACGGTTATGGTTGAATCTTCAACGTTGATTATACCATTCTTTGTTTCTAAACCTTTGTATACTGTATTTGCTTTAATTTCTTTAGCATGAATGCGTCCACCTTCTGATACAGAAAGTGCAGACATTTCCGTGTGTATTGTTGATTTTACAATTGTGATAGCTGCTTTATCATGCGCTAATATTCCAGGTCCTTTATCGCGGACAAGAACATTATTTAAAGTCTTTTCTTCTCCCTTATTTAATTCAATCTTTCCCAAAATTCCAGGAGTTTCAGGAGCTGATGTATTTGCATAAGTTGAACCGAAATGAGAAAAAATCAAAGTTCCAGCAATTGTACATAACAAAAAATTTTTCTTATAAATATATTTCTTACACATAGATATGCCTTTAGTATTTGGTATGCTTTGATGCTTACTTCATTCCCCTGATGGCGCAAGTACCCAGACAGTTTCTATATCATTATGTTTTTATTGTAAATAACAAAACGAATTATATTGATGGTGTTCTCTATGATTTGAAGTTTTGCTTCAGAAAAACTTTTTTCATGATCATAAAAAGTCGAGAAAAGTGGATTTCATAAAACCTAGCTTGGTTAAGCTTATGCTAAAAGCACTATGAAGTATGATATTTAAAAATTGTCTATTAAAGATAATCGCTATAAAAGCTCTATAGCGTTGAGATGTATTATTTGATGCATTCACCAAAACGATCAGCAAATTTTTTCTGCTATAAGAAGAAGAGATGAGGGGGCTATTCACAGGCTTTCTTTAAAGATAAGGGTACCAAAGTCCATTTTTCTAAGGAAGCACAGCCCATTTCGCGACGGTGTTCATGAATGCTATAACGCTAAAGCCATAGAATCCCATCATATTTACGCTTACGAAGGAGCAAGCCGATACCTTTACGCTTAATAAAAGAGCAAGCCCGTCACACATTTTGCTAGCTCCCAATATTTGTGATAAGCCCTTGGCACTTGAGACAGTTCATGAGAGGAATTCTCAGGCTTTTCTTATATAACTTTTCTCCACACGCCAGCCCTGCTTGTAATGTGTAAGTGAATGATTTTGATTAGTTCAACATGGAACAGATTTTAAATGAGAGAAATTTACGATATTCAAGATTTTAATTCAATAGGAATAACGATAAATTATCATTATAAATCAATATTTTGAATATTTCATTTAAAACATCTTTTATTGATATAAAAAGAACTTTATTGAGTGATTTCATTTTATAAATGAAAAAATTAGCTTTCTTGAGCATTTTGTATATGAAAGATAAAGCGCTTGTTGTTAGATTTTCTTTTCATGCATTAATTTTCTCAAAACTGTTTGTTTAGAAGAACCAGCAATGGAAGTGTAAATAAATCTTTATAGATAGCGACAACACATCGTAAAGAAAGAAATTATTTTATTGCTATAATAGATTGTAAATAAAAAAAATACAGTCCGTTTTTTTGTTAATAGTAAACGGATTAATATGCTTATTTTTTTATAATTTTTATATTAAAATTGGTAGCGTATTCTATCAGAAAAACTTGTCTCGGCTACACGTCTTTTAAAAATTTTTGATAGTTTACATCAATATAGAGAGTTAAATTGTGAGATAATTGTGTATTGTGCTAAACGCACCTTTAACGGCAGAATCTATCGGATTAAGGTGAAAATGAATACCAATCTGTTTAGTATCATTAATATCAAAGTTTTTTAAGGAAGTTCACTTTCTCATACAAGGATGGGGTACGATCTTCTACGGTCCTAACAATAGTTTTTGTTAGATACCTACCTATCCGGACTAACTGGGGAGACTGTCTGATTTAATTTTAAGATTATCAATATGTTAAAAGGCGTTAAAAATCAATTCCTTAGTACACAAATTATGTTTGTGCTTCAAAAGGTTAGTTCTCTGATTATTTTTTGCAAATTTTTGACAAATGATTGTTGAGGCAATTAACATTTTTACAGCATAACTTTAATAGTATTTTTATAGAAGTTTTAGAGATATTTGCTGTCCAGATATCATAAGGGAAGAGTGTAGCCATATGAAAACACTGTTATGCTCTTATATTATAAGCTATGATTGATTATTTATCCGGTATGTTTTTTTTCATTTTCTATATCCTTTGGAATGAATGAGAGTGGCTGTAGGTTTCCTATCTGTTTTAAATGTGCAGTGGTTAACTTTTCATTTTTCTAATATCATCTTTGCTTGGACAGCTCCATGGTGCATATTAGCACCATATCTACCTTCAAAGAGGAGCATAATTGAACGGTAAAGTTGTTGTACTTCCATAAGTGAAAAAGCAAGAAATCTTCTATTTTTTAAGATTTATTCTTAATGCTATTATCTTTATATTATCTAAAAATACACTTTGCTTAGCTTTATGGGCAAATTCGATGATGAATAGCTGCGCAATCCGTGTGAAGAGGAGGAAAAGTGTATTTAAGTAGAAAAGAAAACACTTCAGGAAAAAATCGATTTCATGTACGAAAAGGCAGCATACTTTGTGACATATTCTAGATAAAAATACCTTATCTTTTATCTTGATAAAATGGTATAATATGCTGATTTATAATGATAATTTAGCGTTGATTTCATTGAGTTAGAGTTCTGAATAACGTAAGATTCTCTCATTTGAAACCTGTTTGTCTTAAATCAAGAAAAACCATTCTCTTGCACACCACAAGCGGGGCTGGCGTGTGGGTAAAAAATGTATAAGAAAGGACTAAAAATGGCTCTTATGAATCGTCTCAAGAGCCAAGGGCTTTAGCAACACCCACGAGCTGGAAAATATAATGATGGTGCCGGATTGCTCTTTCACAAACGTAAAGATGGGGGTACTCAATGCTTTATCGTTATACCATTCATATACCATTCATGGGCGCTGTCGCTAAATGGACTTGGGTGCCTTGAGAGATGTCCTTTTAAAACAAGCTCGTGAATTGGCACCCCTCCCAATAGCACTCTGTTCTTCGTGATGGTCATGATCCCATTAAAGAACGTGAGAAACGAAAACGTGAGGCAATGCGTAATCTCCATTATTTAAAAGACATTGCCTTAGATGCTTTTGAAAGTTGTAAAGCTGAATTAAAAAATGATGGTAAAGATGGAAACTGTTTTCACCTTTAAAACTCCATATTCTCCCTAAATTAGGCTGTTTGCCTATTTCAGAGATTACACAAACAGAAATAGGCAATACCCTCGCTCCCATCTGTCATACAAAAGCTGGAGCTGCTAATACAGCACTGATGCGTCTCAAACTTTGTTTTAAACAGCTGCGGCGTTGGGCGTGGATGTTGATTTTACAGGCAGTAGAAAAAGCAAGGGCTCTCTTAAGGAGGGATAGTGTAGTGTTATTAGAACTTATAAAGCGAAAAGGCAGCATATTGTTGCTGCCTTTTTTGTTGATGCATAGAAAAGAAATACGCTGTTTTGACAGTTTTGTTTTAAAACTGATAGCGTATGCCACCTGAAAAGCTTGCACCACTTATACCAGTTTTCTGAAGCTTTTGTTGATAACTTACATCACCATGAAGGGAGAAATTGTGAGACAGTTGCGCATTGATGCCAACGCCGCCTTCAATTGCAGGTCCCATAGG
>NZ_JBHIRW010000009.1:0-74965 GCF_042197445.1 Bartonella sp. AA1HLJMS
GCTATTGCCTCTCTTATCGAAGCACTATCGAGTGGTAGAATCGTCATGACACATCATTTCTATAACACTCTTTTAGTGGTGCAAAACTATAACGATGTAATCCTATAACTGGTCCATATTTATCAAGAGCTGTACGATGCGCTAGCGTTGCATAACCTACATGCTTCTCTAAACCATACCCTTTATAAACTTGTCCTGCACATTCCATCATCCGGTCACGCGTTACTTTCGCAATAATGGATGCGGCTGCAATTGAAACCGAACGCTGATCGCCCTTAATCAACGCCATTGCAGGACAGGACAACTCAGAAGGAATATCACGCCCATCAACAAGGACATAGTGGACTGGAATGACTAATCCTATAATACAGCGACGCATTGCTTCTAAAGTTGCTTTTCTAATATTGGATTGATCAATTGTACGAGCACAAAGACTGGCGACTGAAACCGCTAATGCACTTTGCAAAATTTCATGATAAAGTCTATTTCGTTGGAGAAAAGAAAGTTTTTTTGAATCATTTAACCCATTAGGAATACGATCTTTATCCAAGATAACCGCTGCTGTTACCACAGGTCCAGCGAGAGGCCCCCGTCCTACTTCATCAACACCTGCTATATGACAAAAACCCTGTTTTTGCAAATCCAATTCGCACGAAAAATTTGGTTGAAGCGGCAAATTAAACATCTTTGATACATCACAAATACAACAAACATACATCTATTTCTGTAGCCTGATCATTTTTTGCAAGCATTACAGTTTTAAATGGCTCTTCAAACATTCCACGAATTCTTGCACAAAAAATAAAAAACACATTTCTTTGGTTACCCTCTTTCATTATGTATAATAAAATCATGATGAAATAAAAGCTTTTATATTTATTTATCAAATATTTCCTAAAGTCATGATAGGTTTTACAAACCAATTTGGGTGCATTGATTTGATAAAAAGAGCTGCTTGTTGCGCCGTTTGTTTATTTTTAAAAATGCCAAAGCAAGTTGCTCCCGTTCCAGACATACGGGAAAAAAGAGCCCCACATTCATCTAATATAGATAACACTTCAGCTAACTGAGGTGCTATTTTTAATGCAGGAGAAAAAAGATCATTACGCGTTTCTTGTAAAGCTTCAACCAATGAATCAACATTTTTTAAAGCCTCTGTATTAATTTTTAAAGAAGGATTATGACGCTTCTCTAACGCTTTAAAAACAGCTTGTGTTGAAATCTCTTGTCCATGATTAACCAATACCATTGCTAATGAACAAGCTTCTTTTAGTCGTATCATCTCTTGACCAATTCCTTTAACCAAAAGCGGCTGCTGATATTCTAATGCACAAAGGCACATGGGAACATCAGCACCAAGAACTAAGCTCTTTTTTGCTAATTCTTCGTAAGGACAATCAAGATTCCACTGTTGACGCAACATGCTGATAACCCCAGCTGCATCACCTGAGCCGCCACCAATGCCTGAAGCAACAGGTAATGTTTTTACAAGCCGAAAAAAAGCAGGTTGAGCACATTCCGGAAAAGTCTTATGCATAAAGTCCCGTGCGCGAATAACCAAATTGTCTAAATGGGAAACAAGTCCTTTTGCAAACCACCCCGTCAAAACAAACTGATTATTTTCACAAGGTGCATAGTGTAGACAATCACCACTAAGACTAAAATAAACCAAACTTTCTATTAAATGATACCCATCAGCACGTTGCCCCACAACATGTAAAGCTAAATTCAATTTAATAGGTGTAAATAAATAGGAATGTCTTTGGAACGAAGTTTGTACATTTGATATCATATGACCTAATATTCACTTACATAGGGTTCTTTTAAAAATTCCCCCCTTTTACCCATACTTTTAGCACGAGCCCTATAAACAGCTTGGAATATTCTTAATCGTTTTCTAAAAAAACAATAAATATAAAGAGTTCTCATACAAAATAAATGACATGTTCTCATTCGTATCATTGCAAGCCTTTTTCCTTCTAGCATCTGTTTTTAGATAAAATCTCTCTGGCTTGAATGATCCTTTCCATCACAAACCATAACGCTGCCAAAGAGCTCGCTCTTCTGCTGCCATCAATGCACTATCAACGACTGTATAAACCGTATGTGCCGTCACTCCTGAAGGCGTTTTAGGTCCTAAAAAACTTTTTGGAGGCATAATAAGTCGAAGTTTTGCATCATTACCAAAGCGCTCCTTAATAACAGAACGTACATCATTCAATCCATCAACCAGACCAAGCCCAACGCTTTGTTTTCCACTCCAAAACATTCCTGTAAAGAGATTCGAATCATCTGATAATTTTTCAGCACGCCGTTCTTTAACCAAATCGATAAAAGTTTGATGCACTTCAAGTTGGAGAGATTTCAAATGCTCAATATCCGCCTTTTTTTCTGGCTGAAATGGATCTAATGTAACTTTGTTCTTTCCTGCTGTGTAGACACGCCGTTCGATACCAATTTTCTTCAAAAGTTCCGGAAAACCAAAGGAAGCTGAAACCACTCCAATGGAACCAACAATTGAAGAAGGATCTGCAAAAATTTCATCCCCTGCACAAGCAATCATATAACCACCAGATGCTGCAATATCTTCAATAAACACAAGAACCTTTTTATTTTTTTCTTCTGCCAAGTCACGAATGCGCTTGAAGATAAAACGCGATTGTACAGGTGAACCACCAGGAGAATTAATAATAAGTGCAACAACCGGTGACTTTTTGTGTGCGAAAGCCTTCTCTAAAAGATTTGCACACCTACTGAGGGAAAGGGTACGAGATATAGATGCTGATGAATCCATAATTGCTCCTTGAAGGCGCACCACAGGAATTTCAAGTTTATCGGAAGAAAAACGGCGTGGAATAAAACTTTTAATAAAATCCATCAAAACAAAATCTCCTTATAAATTAAGAACAATTAAATAGGCAAGGACAACAAAAAGGAAGAACGCGATAACATCCAAAAGCGCCAATCAATCCCCACATTACAAGCAGAAATATAATTTCACCCAAAGTCAAACCTCCCTAACAACAAAGTGTAGACTTTAAATAATAAACTAAAAAACACAAGATACTATTAGAAAAGTTCCCACAAGCTTATATATCCATTATTAATTGCATCAACTCGGGGTGAAAAAGTATGGTCATTACCTTCATGTATAACCAATGCCGGTAAAATAGATAAAGCTGCTCGGCTTCCTCGTTTTGCGTAAAATAAAAGACGAATTGCTGCTGTTTTCGCACGAGCATGCACAGGAATTATACAAATACCACCAAAACGCCCTTCTAAAGCACGCAAGATATCTGACAGCGATTGTGGACGCGCAATGAGCCCTAAGTATCCACCTGGCTTAACAATAGCTGCTGCACTCCGCAACCAGTTATCAAACATTGCTTCAGACATAACATGTGCTTCAGATTTTTGTTTATCAGGTGTCTTACGATCGGTGGGATTATTAAAAGGTGGATTCATAATCGCAAAATCAAAGCTATTATCTATCAAACCTGCTTTTATACGGGCATTCCCTTTGAAGGTAACATCTGCTTCTAGCAAACAAATTCGGCTAGCAAATTGTTTATTTTGTTTTAGCATAAGCGTTTTTTGAGCGTAAGATACCATAAAAGCTGAACGTTCAACTAAGGTAACATGAACTTTCAGACAACGCGAAGCAACAGCCAAACCCGCAGCTCCAGCACCTGCACCTAAATCAACAACCTTGCCCTTTAAATCACTTGGAACCAAACTAGCTAATAACATCGCATCCATTCCAGAACGATGACCATATTTATGGGGTTGAACCAAATAAAATTTCCCGCGGTGAAAACTGTCAATTGTTTCACCACTCTGATTCGCTGCTTTATCCATTTAAAAGCCTAATGCTCACCTTTATAAACTGCATTTTTGCCATTCAGCTGCTATTTTAAATTTTTTATTATTTCATAACAATAAGATTACACTCGCTAAAGAACATTTCTTGCCAATAACATTCCAAGCTAACACTTTTAAACGACATCAAAAGCTTGAGTCAAAACCAAACCCCCTTTATGCTAATGAATAAAGTAAATTTTATATATGTCCATTGCAATACTCTAGGAGTAAACACATTGAGTGCAGCTATCAAACCAAAACAAATAAGAAATAATCAAATTTCTCTTCAATCTCTTGTCAATCTTACTCAAAAAGATATGGATTGCGTAAATCAATTTATTCTCTCTATGGCAAAATCAGAGGTTGAGATGATTCCTGAAATTTCTAACCATCTTATTTCATCAGGTGGAAAGCGATTACGCCCAATGATTACGCTCGCTTCTGCTCATATGTTCGGTTATCAAAGTGACGGGCATATAAAACTCGCAACAGCTGTTGAATTTATGCATACAGCAACATTACTACACGATGATGTGATTGATGAAAGTAATTTACGACGTGGAAAATCTACAGCACGGATGATTTGGGGGAATCAAGCAAGTGTACTTGTTGGTGATTTCCTATTGGGCCAGGCCTTTAAAATGATGGTCGATGTCGGTTCCATAGAAGCGCTCTCTGTCCTAGCCAACGCTGCTGCAATTATTGCTGAAGGAGAAGTTATGCAACTTTCTGCCGCAAAAAATATAAAAACCAGCCCTTCAGAATATCTCAAAATCATCAATGCAAAAACAGCAGCACTTTTTTCAGCAGCCGCTGAAGTAGGACCCATTATTGCTGGCTATGGAAATAAAGAGCGTTCTTCATTACGTGAATATGGAACATCCTTAGGTTTAGCTTTCCAATTAATTGATGATGCACTTGACTATAGCGGTAGTGCTCAAAACTTAGGAAAAAATATAGGGGATGATTTTAGAGAAGGAAAAATCACAATGCCTGTTATTCTCGCATATGAGCGTGGGAATATGGTAGAAAAAGATTTCTGGAAAAAAGCGCTTGAAGATGGCAATAATAATGATGAATCCTTCGCACACGCGCAACACTTAATGGAAAAGTATGATAGTATCACAGATACAATAGAACAAGCACGCATCTATGGAAAATATGCAATTGATGCTCTTGTTCCCATGAATGAAAATCTTGCTTATAATGCTCTCGTTGAGACTGTTGAATTTTGTATTGCGCGCGTAAACTGAATTCTTTGCAAGAATCGCAGTATTTCTCAACACAGTAATGAGATATGATCTATAAACAACACCATCAATTGATTATCTTGAAAAGGATTAGCTCCATGTGCTCTGCAACGGTATCTCGACTTTTTGCCCTCTTTATCGTGGGTATCATGCTGATGCCATCCCTCACCTACAGTAAAATAAGTGCAGCAACTCATACAAGCTCATTTACAGGTGCTTATTTAGCTGGAAGGGTTGCAAATCATGAAAATAAAACAGAACTTGCTATCAATTATTTTAAACAAGCACTGGTTTATCAACCTGATAACATTGAAACACAAAAAGAGCTCCTTGAAGCTATGCTCTCGGTCGGAAACTTTAAAGAAGCTGTCCAACAAGCCCAAAAACTCAAAGAGAACGATGTTATAACTCCCTTTGTTTCCTTAACTTTGTCAGTAGAAAGTCTCATCAAAAAAGATTATAAGACTGCCAAGGCTCTTCTGAAATTAAAGGAACTTCCTACGTCCAATAATCCAATACCTGAACTCATCGGCGCTTGGATTACATTTGGATCTGGACAAAAATCTCAGGCAATCGATGATCTTAAGAAACTCAAAGGTCCTGTCTGGTATGATCTTTTTATATCTTATCATCTAGCACTTATGAGCGACCTTGCAGAACGGCCAAAGGATGCAAAAAAATATTTCATTAAAGCACTGAGTAACAAACAGGGAACTCTTATCGCTCCTAATACTTATGAGCGTATTATCATAGCCTATGCCTCATTCCAATTGCGCCATAATATGCGCAACCAAGCTCTTCAAACAATCCAGCATGGCGAACAAATGTTGTCAGGTCGAGAAGTCCTTAAAAACTTTCAAGAAAAAATTGAAAAAAATTCTTTCTTAGAGAGAGTTATTAAAACACCTCAACAAGGAGCAGCCGAGGTATTATATAATTTTGGAACAGCCCTCAACTACAAAAACTCAGGGCGAATTGCACGTATTTTTAAGCAATTATCTTTCGCATTATACCCTCAAAATGACGCAACATTGTTTCAGCTCGCACACATTTCTGCTAAATTGAACGATCCACATCAAGCAATTAAACTTTATCGCGCTTTATCCCCTAAATCTCCTTATTATAAAGATGGACAACTTCATCTTGCATTCCTTCTTGCCAATAACAACAATTACAAAGAAGCAATAAAATTACTCACATTGTTAAATAAAAAATTTCCCAATGATCGTAATATTTTGATAACGCTCGTTGCTTTTTATATGCAGGATAATAAATTTCTTGAGGCCATTAAAACTCTAGACTACGCTATTACAAAGATAAAAAACTTTCAGCAGGACGATTGGAAACTCTTTTATCAGCGTGGTATTGCTTTTGAACGTTTAAAGCAATGGCCAAAAGCAGAACTTGACTTGCGAAAATCACTTGAATTTTTCCCAAATCAACCGCAGGTTCTTAATTATTTAGCCTATTCCCTTGTGGAACGTGGTGAGAAGCTTGAAGAATCGCTCCGTATGCTACAAAAAGCCTCTGCTTTACAAGCTCACAACAGTCATATTCTCGATTCTTTAGGGTGGGCTTATTATAAACTAAAAGAATATAATAAAGCAGTGCAAATATTAGAAAATGCTGTCAGATTACAACCTGAGGACCCAACACTAAATGATCATTTAGGGGATGCCTATTGGAAAGTTGGGCGTAAACGTGAAGCAATCTTTCAATGGAACCACGCAATTGACGGAAAACCAGAAAACTCTGAACAAATTCAAGAAAAGTTGAAATTTGGTTTGCAATAAACGATGCTTAACCATAAACCACATGAAATAATAAATAGAGAAACTAAAATTACTTTGTTTTTTGTTTAGTTCAATATAAAGAGTATAAAGCGTGAAACTGCCTGAACATCTTAACCCCAAACGTTCTTTTCAGGGACTAATCTTAACTTTGCAAAATTATTGGGCACACTATGGGTGTGCAATTTTGCAACCTTACGATATGGAAGTCGGAGCTGGGACTTTTCATCCAGCAACAACATTACGCTCTCTAGGACCACGCCCTTGGAAAGTTGCTTATGTCCAACCCTCTCGACGTCCAACAGATGGCCGATATGGTAAGAATCCAAATCGTTTACAACACTATTATCAATTCCAAGTGCTTCTCAAACCCTCTCCGCTCAATCTACAAGAACTTTATATAAAGTCGCTACAAGCTATCGGGCTTGATACAAAACTGCATGATATTCGCTTTGTTGAAGATGATTGGGAAAGTCCCACTCTTGGTGCTTGGGGGCTTGGATGGGAATGTTGGTGCGATGGAATGGAAGTCTCTCAATTTACTTATTTTCAACAAGTGTGCGGCATTGAATGCACTCCTGTTTCAGGGGAACTCACATACGGTCTTGAGCGTCTAGCGATGTATATCCAAGGGGTTGATAACGTCTATGACCTTAACTTTAATGGTTTGGAGGGAGAAAACAAAATAAGTTATAGAGATATTTTTTTACAAGCAGAACAGGAATACTCATATTATAACTTCGAATTTGCTGATACAAAACTGCTCCATCAGCACTTTATCGATGCAGAACGCGAATGCAGCGCACTTCTTGATGCTGGAAAACCAAATAAAGAAAATGTATTCCATCGCTGTGTTTTTCCTGCCTATGATCAATGTATTAAAGCGAGCCATATCTTTAATCTTTTGCAAGCACGTGGCGTTATTTCTGTAACCGAACGACAAAATTACATTCTTCGCGTTCGTAATCTTGCGCGCCGTTGTGGGGAAGCCTTCTTACTCACAGAAGCTGGACAAATATATACTGGAGAAGCCTAATGTCTGATCTTCTTCTTGAACTTTTCAGTGAAGAAATCCCCGCACGTATGCAACGAAAAGCTGCTGCTGATCTTAAGAAATCTGTTACAGATCAACTTGTGAATGCTGGATTGATCTATGAAGCTGCTCGTGAATATTGGACACCTCGTCGGCTAACATTGGACATACGCGGACTTTCCACACGCTCCAAAGATGTCCATGAAGAACGCAAAGGTCCCAGTATAAAATCACCACAGCATGTAATTGATGGTTTTCTACGTGCAACAGGATTAAATGATGTTTCTGAAGCGCATATTGGACATGATGATAAAAAAGGTCATTTTTATATTGCTAAAATTGTTAAAAAAGGTCGAGCTGCAGAAGAAATTATTGCCGATATTTTACCGGATATTATCCGCAACTTTCCATGGCCGAAATCTATGCGTTGGGGAAAAGATTCAGCACAAAGTGGTACTTTGAAGTGGATTAGACCTTTACAAAACATTCTTTGCATCTTCGGACCAGAAATTGGTGAAACACATGTTATTCCGTTTACAATTGGTTCTCTTAAAAGCAATAATTTAACTTATGGTCATCGTTTCTTAAGTGATGGAGAGCCATTTCAAGTGCGCCGCTTTGATGACTATGTTACTCAACTTGAAACCCATAAAGTCATTCTGGATGCCGAAAGACGAAAGAATATTATTTTAGCTGATGCCCAAAATCTCTGCTTTGCAAACGGTTTAGAATTGGTTCAAGATAATCCCCTCCTAGAAGAAGTTGCTGGTCTTGTTGAATGGCCTGTTATCCTGATGGGTGATTTTGACAAATCATTCCTTGATATTCCTCCAGAAATTATTCGTTTGACCATTAGAGCCAATCAAAAATGTTTTGTCACCCGTAAACAAGGAGAAAAAGTAAAACTTTCTCATCATTTTATTCTCGTTTCTAATATTCTTGCAAATGATGAAGGCAAAGAAATTTCGAAAGGAAATAGTAAGGTTGTCCGTGCCCGTCTTTCTGATGCACTTCATTTTTGGCAAACCGATCAGCGTGATTTGCCTGATCTTCAACAATTGGAATCTTCTATAAAAAAATTTCAACTTGATATAAAAAAACCTCTCGATCAAAGAATGGCGCGACTTGATCATTTGAATGTAACTTTTCATGCTAAATTAGGTACACAAGGAGCAAGGGTAGAACGCATTGCTGCACTCGCACAAGAAATTGCCCCTTTGATACAAACAGATCCTCTTTTAGCAAAACGTGCAGCCATCCTTGCAAAAGCTGATTTGCAAACAGAAATTGTCGGAGAATTTCCTGAACTACAAGGTGTTATGGGGCAAAAATACGCCCTTCTTCAAGGGGAAGATCCTCGCGTAGCTGTAGCAATCGAAGACCATTATAGACCTCAAGGACCAACAGATCGTCTTCCACAAGAACCACTTGCTATAACCGTTATGCTCTCCGACAAAATTGACATGCTCGTTGGCTTTTGGCTCATTAATGAAAAACCAACGGGCTCAAAAGATCCCTATGCGTTAAGACGAGCAGCATTGGGAATTATTAGGCTTGTACTTTCGCGAGATTGGAAAATCAATCTTATGCCGCTGTTCCAGTTAGCAACGAATCTTTTCTTACAACAAAAAAATAAATATGAAATCTCTCAAAGAGAAAATTCACAATTGCAGAATCTGATTCCAGAAAAAACAGAATATATTTTATCAGATCTGTTATTCTTTTTTCATGACCGTCTGAAAATCTATCTAAAAGAGGAAGGCGCTCGTTACGATGCCCTTGAAGCCGTTTTAAATAAAGATTCTGATGATTTTTTATTGGTTGCACGTCGTGTCGAATCCCTTATCGCTTTTATCAACACCCATGATGGAATGAACTTTGTAGCCTCTGTAAAACGTACTGCCAATATTCTTGAAAATGAATTTCAAAAAAGCACAACAATAGCGAATGTAATTAATCCTGAGCTCTTTGTCGAGAAAGAAGAAAAGCAGCTCTATCATGCAATCTGTGAAGTAGAAAGAAAGGTTCTTGCTCCCATCAATGCAACAAATTTATCATTTGCACTCAGTGTGCTAGCGCCACTTGGAAAATTGATTGATATATTTTTTGAAAAAGTATTGGTGAATGATAAAAAACCTGATGTTCGTGCTAACCGTCTTGCTCTTCTCAAACGCACTCACATTGTTACACAATCGGTTGCAGACTTCTCAAAACTTGTCATTTAAAATCAAAATACCCTATTAACTGATAAAAATAATGAAGATAGTTTTTTCTTTTTTATGACTTTTATTAATTAATATTGAGAAAATTATGCAACCAAAGAGACTGTTCTTTATCTCTCAAATATCATTAATTAAGATATGTTTTCATTTTGATAAATGATTCTTTCTCAAGAGACTCTTTGATAAGTTCATCTGCCTTATTAGAATCTATTTCCCTTGCAATAAGGGTACGTGCTGTAGAAATTGCCAAATCAATCGCTGATGAAGAAACCATGCGTATTGCATCCGCTTCTGCTTGGGCAATTTTTTGTTCTGCCAATTTATTGCGGTTTTTTACATATTCTTCTGCTTTTGCACGGGCCTCAGCAATAACAGATTCAACTTCATGCTTTGCTGCTGCAATAATTTCTTGCGCATCTTTTTCTGCTTCTGCATGTTTGCGTTGATATTCAGCCAATATTTCCTGTGCCTCTTCACGAAAACGCAGAGCCTCATCCAGTTCATCTTTGATACGTTTCGCACGCGCATCAAGATGGCGTATAGCCCTCTGTGGAATTTGGAAATAGACTAAAAGAGCCAAAAAAAGAACTAACCCAACAAATGCCCAAAAAGTATCAGTCATCTTTGTCTTCCTCAATAATCCGCAGTTTTAACAACTGAACGAACAGCCTCTTTGCTGATATCAACGTCAATCAATTTTTTCACAATTTCAAGAGCTACTTCTTCAGCGATAGAACCAACATTTTGCATCGCTTTATCCCGAATTTTTGTTATCTGTTTTTCAGCATCTGCGAGTTTTTTCTCTAGACTCTCTTCAATTTCTTTCCGTTTAAGCTCTGCCTTTTCTTTTAATTCTTCACTAGCTACCTGCGCTATAGCCTGCGCGTTCAAACGCGCTTCTGCTAATTTCCGCTCATAAGTTCCAACAACAATGTCTGCTTCTTGCTTCATGCGCATTGCCTGATCTAAATCAGATGCGATTCGATCTCGCCGTGTTTCAATAACACCGCCAATACGTGGTACAATTACACGGGAGATAAAAAGATAAAAAAGTCCGAAAGAAATTGCCAACCAGAAAAAATGCGAACCAAAATGCACAAAATCAAAAGGCGGAAACACACGATTTGCATGCTCTGCCACCTTTTTAATATGTTCTATCGACGTTTCAGTGTTCTGTGCATAAGCGCTTGAAACAAACATCTTCTTTCATCCTTTAAATAGCTTATTAAAGCACTCTATAACCGATGATAACTGACAAACACCTTTCTGGCATCTCTCTTGTTAAGAGCTAAAAGGGTAAATCTTTCCTCATGAAAGAACAGACATACCCTTTTGATGATGATTAAACCCCAAAAAGAAGTAATAAAGCAATGAGCAATGAAAAAATTCCCAAAGCTTCTGTTACAGCAAAACCAAAGACGAGACGTCCAAACTGACTATCTGCTGCTGATGGATTTCGTAATGCACCAGAAAGATAGCTACCAAAAATATTACCAAGTCCTAAAGCTGTTCCAGCCATACCAAAGCAAGCAAGACCAGCGCCAATATATTTTGCTGCAAGCACCATTTCCATGTTATTCTCCTTTAAAGCGAAATTGCATTATTCGACGGAAAACCGCCAGTTCTATTAATGTCCTGGATGAATTGCATCATTAAGATACATACAAGTTAAAACCGTAAAGACGTAAGCCTGAAGAAATGCGACCAAAAACTCAAGAGCAGTAATTGCTACAGTCATAATAAGCGGTAAAATCGAACCACCCACACCTACGAGTCCTACCCCAATCATTGAAACAACAAATCCAGAAAACACTTTAAGCGTAATATGACCAGCAAGCATATTCGCAAAAAGACGAAGAGAAAGACTAATTGGACGGGAGAGAAAAGAAATAACCTCAATCATTGTCACCAGAGGTAAAACCACAACAGGAACTCCACTGGGAACGAACAATTTCAAAAAACTGACCCCATGCTTATAAAAGCCATAACCAATCACCGTCAAAATTACCACCATTGCTAACGAAAACGTGATCATGATTTGAGACGTAACCGTATAAAAATAAGGAAAGAGACCAATAAAGTTAGCAACCAAAATAAAAGTAAACAGAGAAAAAACTAAAGGAAAAAACTGCATTCCCTGCACACCAGATGATTCCCGCAGAGTCGATGCTACAAATTCATATGCCATTTCCGAAAGAGACTGCATCCGTGTTGGAACCAATCCACGACTCGATGATGAAATAAAGAGAAAAATAGAAGTTACAACAACCGTGAGGACTGTAAACAATGATACATTTGTAAACGATAAATCCATATTTCCTATGGAAATCTTAATCAGCCTTAAAACCTCAAACTGATGAATAGGATCTGGAGCGTGCGCTGTCACTTCAACCTCATTTATCGGACCTCTCATTGGCCCCTTTATTTTGTTTATCTTGGCGCAATACGCCTTTTTTTCCTAATTGACTGGAGGAAACATACCCCACAGACCGAAGAATACTCAATACACCAGCAGCAAATCCAAAGAAGAGAAAAAATACCAATCCCCAAGGCCATGAACCTGCTAACTTATCAAACCCCACCCCCAAAACAATACCAACTATAATACTTGCCAGAAACTCACTGGAAAGCTTAATTGCACCTGCCATCCTTCCTTGTGATTTTTCCCGCTTATTCCTATGCTCCCGCTTCTTTAATGCTTGCTTGCGCACTAAAGCTACGCTTAAGTTCCTACTACGACATTCCAAATCCTCTGAATGAAGACACTCTCCTTGCTTTTCCTCTTCAGCCTCCTTACGGCTCATAACGGGTTTCTCGCCCATCGCCATCATTGGCTCCTTAATTAAAAAGCAACATAAGAATACATTTCATAAAACCGTGTGCATCATATTGTTCCCGAATTTATTCGTCAAGATACTAAAAGAAATCTATCACAAGTTATCGTATAAATTTTATTGCAGAAATAACGTATTTTTCAATTTACATGCTTTCTTAAAAAGATATTCCAAGCACCTAAACCGATTTCACGACAGCACCCGTGAATGTATAACGAAAAGTTCACGTGAATAATATAAAACTCATAGAACAACCATTTTTACGCTTAACAAAAGGTGTAAACTAATACCATCTTATTTTCCGACTCCCAATGTTATATCAGTCCTAGTTTTGAAAGAGAACATAGAAAGCTAAAAACAGTATGAGAGCGTTAATTTTCCCCTTTCATTCGAATAAACTTGCACTTTTTAGTTTATGGAAATGATAATAATCAATGGTTTCTATATGATCCTATTCGCAAAGTATTTTACATCCGCCATTACAGACCACATCACGAAATGAGCTTGAGGGTATTAAGAGAAGGTCCTTTAAATACAAAATATTAATAAATCCAAAATTTCAAATAGATTAAGCCAATAAAACACAATAAAATTTAAACACGATTACCATACTACTTTATAAAATTTTAATCCACTTTTATGAATTTCGTTCTTTACAATTGAATATCCGTAGATTCAGCAAATATTTTTGCTTTTTATTCAGACAAACTATCGTAAGCAAAAGCGCTTATTCATAAGCTTTATTTTTATGAAACGATAATCTCATGCTGTTTTCAAACAAGCATCATAATTATATTCCCCTACCCTCATATTGCATCTATTCTTGCACTTAAATAACCCATTAAGAGGATTATGTACTCTTTCTTAAATACTCCCTATCACACTCTTCTCATGCCATGCAAATAAATGATTATCAATAAAATTAAAACTTTAGCAAATAAAATTTTAATTTTATGAAAAGAAAGATCATTGAAAAAACTTATTTTTAAGATTCTTAAGTATAGATTTCATTCACTTAAAAAATTAAAGAGTTATCATTTCTTCTTAGAACGTGTCGCAAAAGGATTATCAGAGGCTCGTAATGATATGCGAATGGGTATACCAGACATATCAAATGTTTCACGTAACCCATTGATAAGGTAACGCAAATACGACTGAGGCATACTTTTGGGGCGCGAGCAAGAAATCATAAATCCAGGAGGACGTGTCTTAACCTGTGTGATGTATTTAACCTTAAGTCGACGTCCAGAAACCGCAGGAGGTGGATGATGTGCCACAACAGTTCCAAGCCATTGGTTCAATTTAGCCGTCGAAATGCGACGATTCCATACACGGTGCATCATCATGATATTTTCCATCAGTTTATCAATCCCTTGACCATATTGTCCTGATAAAGGAACAGCTCTCAAACCACGAACTTGAGGAAGAAATCGCGCACATTTTTCATGCAAATCAATCAATGTGGTCTGACTGCTTTCAATAAGGTCCCACTTATTGAAAGCAATAACTGGAACACGCCCTTCACGAATCACAAGATCAGCAATTTGTAAATCCTGCTTTTCAAAAGGTATCGTTGCATCAAAAACAATGACCACCACTTCTGCAAAACGAATAGCACGCAAAGTATCTGCAACAGATAGTTTTTCTAATTTTTCTTGAATTCTCGACTTTCGACGTAAACCTGCAGTATCAAAAAGTTTAATATGACGACCACGCCATTCCCAATCTACAGAAATAGAATCACGCGTGAGTCCTGCTTCTGGTCCTGTTAACAATCGCTCTTGTTTCAACATACTATTGATAAGAGTGGATTTTCCTGTATTGGGACGCCCCGCAATTGCAATCCTAATGGGCTTACTTTCATCGTAAATAAGCTCCTCTTCGTCCAAATCCTTTACATCATCACCAACAGATGTAGGTTGTATCATTCTATCTTCTTCTTTGTTGTTGCCAAAAACATGCTCTGACCCAACAGCATCTATAATTGCATCACGCAGATCACTAAGTCCCAAACCATGTTCAGCCGATATTGGGCATGGCTCCCCCAAACCTAATGACCACGCCTCATACTCTCCTCCTGTTGCCGCTCTTGACTCAGACTTATTGGCAACAAGCACAATTGGCTTTCCTGATTTGCGAACCAATGAAGAAAAATTTAAATCACTTGGTGTTATTCCGCTCTTTGCATCAAATACAAATAAAATAAGATCCGCTTCATCAATTGCAACTTTTGTATGAGAACGCATACGCCCCTCAAGTGTATGATCACCTGCTTCTTCCAGCCCAGCCGTATCAATCACATCAAAACGTAGATCTTGAAGTTTTGCCGCATGAATACGCCGATCACGTGTTACACCAGGCTTATCATCAACCAAAGCCAATTTTTGCCCAACCAAACGATTAAATAGCGTTGACTTCCCAACATTGGGACGACCAACGATAGCAATGGTAAGGCTCATCGATTTATTCCTTATTTGTCTTGCCCTCAGCTTGTATAAGCTCAAGCATCATTCGAGCCCGATCTGTTATTTTTAAACCCAAAGAACCTTCTTCAGAAATTTTCTTAAAATAATAAACCGCCTCATCCATTTTATCCGCCTTATAAGCAGCTAAGCCTAAAGCTTCTCTTGCAGACATACGCATAGGATCGGTATCACTTGCCATATCTTTAATGCGCTTTTCAACATCAGCTAATGTCCCTGTATCAACCAGAATATAAGCCGCCCGAATTTTTGCAACTTTCTGCAAAATCTGCGGTGCTTTCTCATCCGCTGCAACAGAATCAAAGATCTCCACTGACTTAATAATATCACCTTTCTCCATGAGTAAAGAAGCCTCACGTAAACGAGCAAGAAAAGGATATCCCCCAAAATGAGAGGTTTTAACAGTTTCTAATTGCTTTATCGCTTTATCAAAATCACGTGTATCCACAAGATCAAGACTCTTTACAAATGCATCACCAATATAACTAGCTTTCTTTATTTGTGTATGATGATAAACTTGATAAGCAACTATCATGAATATAAAAAGAATAGCTGCTCCAATAATTGAAAAACCATACCGTCTCCAAAAAGCAAGCGCCTTTTCCTGACGAAATTCTGCATTCACTTCAGCAATAAAACTATCATACGACATATATCATACCTTGAAAAAAGTTACTTCACCTGTGCTTTTACGCATAAATGGATAAAGATGGTAGCCCTAATTAACTAAAAATCTTTAAATTACTCGTTTATTTATTTTAAATCAACATGTAGCCAATTCAATCAGATTTTTGCAACAGTCTTAATCGAAAATGATGTAAGCACCCTGTTTGTTCACATTACAGCTTTTACATATTATGAAAAATTCACTGCCTTAATATTTATCATGATTGCCTATCATCTCAAGCGAACTTTCTCTCCATTATATAGAGGGATAATCTTTTAAAGTCTTCAACCGCAATCGTTGGTTGTATTGGATTATACAATTTATAATAGAAAAACCAATTCTTGAAAAAACTTGAATAAACAGTAAATTTCCATGAATATCTACTAAAACCAAATAGATAAATTTTTATCTGTATCCAAAATACCGAAGCGCCATGATTACAGTGTGGTATAATTCCAAATCTTCAGTTAAAGCTCTTTATATAAAGTATATCCCTTCAACTTATCTTCATACGATTAACAACCTTTTATAATTGATCCTTAAAGTTTCTAAAAATATCCTATTGTAAGGGCCAAACCCACATAAGCATTGGAACAGCAATAATAACGATCAACACCGCCAATGGAGCACCCAAACGTGGATAATCACTAAAACGATATCCTCCTGGCGCCATCACGAGCATATTACTTTGATGTCCAATAGGTGTAAGAAACTCACAGCCCGCACCAATTGCAACAGCCATCAAAAAAGCTTCAGGCTTATAATGAAGGGAATGAGCAAAACTTGACGCAATTGGTGCTACCATCATCACTGTTGCTGCATTATTCAAAAATGGCGTGACCAACATAGCTGTCACCAACATAAGCGCTAAAGCACCGGATGGCGGGAAAAATATTGCCAATTGGCTCAGCCATTGACCAATGAGATCAGTACATCCTGTTTTCTCTAACGCTTCACTCACTGGAATAAGAGCCGCTAATAGCACTAATATTGGGCCATCTAATGCCTGATACAGATCACGCGCGGGCAAAACACGAAAGATCACCATTGCAGCAGCAGCAGAAAAGAAAGAAAAAGCAACTGGAACAATATGAAAAGCTGTAAAAATAATTGCTATAAATAAAACAGCTAAAGAGATGAAACCATGTCGTAAATTTCCAAACACAATATTTCGTTTTGCTAGGGGCAAGCATTTCAATTCTCTTAATAAATTTGGAATAACTGCATCCTGTCCTTGCAAAACAATCACATCTCCAAGATGGAAAATAATATCATCAAGTCTTCCCCGCACCCTTTCATGTTGACGACTTAACGCAAGCAAATTTACATTATAGCGATCAAATAAAGAAAACTCTTTCGCACTAATACCGATAAGAGGTGAATTATGGGTAATGACTGCTTCAATAATATCAATATCACTGTCCTTATCACCTGCAACAATAGTTCGCCCCTTAGAAAACTCTAAACGAGCAGAGTTCATCACGCTATCTAACCCTGTATGTGATCCTTCCAGCAAAATAATATCATTTTCAGACAAAACAAAATCTGGTAATGGTGAAATAGATACTTTGTTTCTGATGATTTGAATCACCATAACATCACCACTTGATGGCTTAACCAAATCAACAATATTTTTTCCCACAATCGGTGAATTTATTGGAATATGTACTTCTGCAACATAATTACGAATATCAATGGCATCATCAAACGATACACCCGAACGCACACGCACAGGCAAAAGCCAATAAAAAAGAACCAAATATACAACACCAGCCGTCGCAACAACCGCACCAACTGGTGTAAAATCAAACATAGTAAAAGGTGTTCCTGCTAAACGTTCTTGCATCGCTGAAATAACAACATTGGGAGATGTTCCTATCTGTGTCATAAGCCCCCCCAACAAAGAACCAAAGGCCATGGGCATCAAAAAGACAGAAGGAGAAACCTGAGAACGACGTGCAAACTGAAAAGCTATCGGAAGCATAATCGCCAAAGCACCAATGTTTTTAACAAACATTGATAATACGACAACAGAAAGAACCAAAAAAGCTAATTGAAGACGCACCGATTTCACGTCTGGCCATATCCGTTGGATAATAAATTCCATTATACCAGAGCGAGATACAGCAGTACTGACAACAAACACACTCCCCACGATAATAACGATATCATTACTAAAACCGCTAAAAGCTTCCTTCGGACTGACAAGACCAAGGGCACAAGCTATTAATAAAGTACAAATAGCAACAAGATCATAACGAAATCGATCCCAAATAAAAACAACCATCATGAGACCAATGATCGAAAAAGCCATTATTTGATTTTCTGTCATAACACTTACCTCTCCCCATTAAATTATAATGAACAAGAACATATTTTTTATGTTTTAAATATTCCTATAAACAGCAGCAAGATAAAAGCAGACATCGAAATATTTTAGGATAATTTTAAAGTGATAAAAAATTATGATGCGCATAAACTTGCCTCTCCTTATTATGCGTGCTTTTCTATAAAGTGCTGAACCCAAAGAAAATTGATAAAAGTTGATAAAGCTATATTGTAAAAAAGATGAGAATAACTCTAATATAGAGAGTAGATAATTGTTGAAACTGGTACACGCTATATTTAAACCTTTGTCGTTGCTTAAAAGAATTTATCTTCACTCTCAATTCAAGAGTGGTAAAAATGAAAGAAGAAAGAATGGTCAATCTTAATAGTGGGTATCAAAGTAACCTCAGATATTGGCTCACTTGCATTATTGGATTTGTTGCTATCTTAGCAATTATAATTGTTGGTGGATTTTATATTGCAAAACCCTATCTTGACAGTTTTGTAAGAAAAGAAATAGCCCGTCATTCCATAAAAGCCGAAACATCTGAAGTAAGCATTCTAGGTAAAATCAATTTGAAGAATGTGACATTACCTGTTCCAGCTGGTACATCACTTAAAATTGGTGCCATTTCTGCCCGTCCTCCTCTTTCCTTTATTCCCGGAACTTTTACATTTTATAATGTTGATTTAAAGCATAATAATATTCACGTGCAAATTCCCCAAATTTCTCTTCGGAATGTATCCTTAAAAGAAAAGGATAGAACGATAACATCACGTCTTTTACAATCAATGATGCGTATTGAGCTTTCCTCAATTATTGCTCCCAATATACAACTTTCTATAGAAAATAAAAATAACCGAACAGAAACGGTTGAAATCAAGAATTTCCAGCTTTCTGATTTTAGAAATAACCATATCCATTCAGTTAGTATCAAAAATATGGATCTTAAAACGGTCGTAGCAAATGGTGCCAAACAGATGCAACTTATGGCTAAAAGTGATACAATAAAAGCCCATGATATCGATATCAACTATGCCTACTCTATCATTTTTGGAAAAAACAATGCTCTCAATCAAGGTAAAACCGTTACTGGCCCCATTTCTTTGAATAATATAAGTGTCGATATTTTTGAAGAGGCAGAAAAAAACAGCTCTTTCTTCCTTGGACAGTTTAAAACATCTGGTTTAAAGATGAAACCGCTTGAACAAACTCCTGAAAAATTAATCAAAGCTTATCTTAATGCAAGAAAAGAGAATAATAAAATCGCTGAAAAAGTAGCACAAAATGGTCTTCTTCTAAACATACTGCTCGCCATTACCTCAGCGGATGCCAAAGTTGATAATATCACCGTTGATATACCGCAGTTGAAAGCAACGCTCGAATCATTCCAATTCAAACCAAGTTTGTGGAAACAGCCTATCCCTAAAAAGCTTTTTCTTTCTCTCAATAACCTTTCCGTTTTACCTAAAAAAATGAATGAAAAAGACTTAAATTTGCTTAAAAAAATCAATCTTGAGCGCTTTAATGTTTCAGGAAAAATTGATATTTCTTACGATGAAAAAAAACGTATGCTCTTTCTTGATACAATGTCTTTCAATATGAAAAACGTTGGATCTGGGAACATATCTGCTAAGGTTATTGATGTTGATGAAAAGCTTTTTTCTGGTCAGAAAAATATAATGATTGCTGCGTCTCAAGACCTTGGCATCAATGAAATTAATATACAATATACGGATGCAGGTTTCATTGATAAGCTTTTTTCTTATCTTGCGCAAAACCTTAATGACAGCCAACATGATCTAAAAAAGGAACTTTATGACGATTTCTATCTAATGATGACGCAGACCCCAAAAATTCTTATAAAAAATCATGACGAAGCAGAAAAAATTTCAAAATCCTTAGGAGAATTTGCTAAAAATTCACAAACATTGATCGTTAAAATTAAAGCAAACGATAATAAAGGTCTCGCAATAGTTGATCTCGAATCTGCTCTACAAAATGATCTATCCAAGGCTTTAAGCAAAGTACATCTCACTATTAAAAATGAAACATCACCTTAAACATTTTGTGCTTTAAACATGATGATCTTACCTATAAATTAAGAACTTTATTCCTCTTTTTTCTTTTATATGATACAGAAGGTATCACACAGAGTCATTTATACAGAGAATATAGAATCTAAAATTGTCGATTCTTGGAGTTGTTCATGTCTGATTTATCTTCAAATCGCCTGCCTAATCGCGCTTCTCGTGTCACCAATCAAGCGCTTTCTGCTATCGAGCGTTTTCTCCATATTGAAGCTCTTAGTGGTGTTGTTCTTTTATTAGCTGCTGCTGCTGCACTTATTTTTGCCAATTCTAAATATGCTGCTTTCTATGAATCTTTTTGGCATACACCTCTTGGCTTTAATTTGGGTCATTTCACTCTTTCATGGGATTTACATTTCTGGGTTAATGATGCCCTTATGACTATTTTCTTTCTCGTCGCAGGAATGGAAATTCGACGCGAAATTCATGAAGGTGCTCTTGCCGATTTTAAACAAGCAATCTTACCAATTGTTGCTGCAATAGGGGGCGTTTGTGTTCCTGCAATTATTTACTTTATCTTTAATTTTAACGAGGGACATATCCGCGGTTGGGCTGTGCCAACAGCAACAGATATTGCCTTTGCTCTAGGTATTCTTGCTCTTCTAGGAAAAAAAATTCCTTCTAATCTTCATATTATTCTTCTATCATTAGCAATTATTGACGATATTATCGCTGTTCTTATTATTGCTTTTTTCTACTCAACAAACATTGATCCTAGCGGTTTAATGATTGCAGGAGCGGGTATTGCTTTGGTACTATTTTTTCAGTGGATCGGGCTTGCATCAGCATGGCTTTACATTTTACCTGGTGCAATCATTTGGTGGGGTTTAATGGTAACAGGTGTTCACCCATCGCTTGCTGGCGTAATCTTAGGGATGATGACTCCCGTTCTTCCTACCCGTACTCTTGTAGCGCCACTCACCATGCTCAGTAACGCTATGCAAATTCTTCAAGAAAAAAATACAAAAACAGATCTGCATCATATTTCAACAGCATTGAAAAAGATGCGCAAAGGACAACGGGCCATGATTGCCCCAGTAACACGTGTTCAAAAAGCATTGCATCCATGGGTTGCATACGGTATCATGCCAGTTTTTGCCTTCGCAAATGCAGGAGTAAGTTTTGCAAACTTTGATCTTTCTTCTGACAAATCATTCTTGATTGTTCTGGGTGTTGTCATTGGTCTTTTCATCGGTAAGCCTCTTGGTATTATCACTGCCAGTTATATAGCTGTAAAATCAGGGCTATGCCGCCTACCCCCTCATATGACCTGGACAGGCGTTTTACTCATTGGTTTTTTAGCAGGAATTGGCTTTACAATGTCTATTTTTGTTTCAATGCTCGCTTTTAAAGATATTATTCTGCTTGATGCGGCAAAAATTGGGGTCCTTTGTGGCTCAGGTTTATCTGCCCTTATCGGTCTGGGATATGGATTTATTTATATTAAGCGCAATAAAGGAATTTCTCATAGTTCCTAACAAACTAACTGAAAATACATTTTTATGCAGAACTTTTAAAAAACGATTTCGCTCATTTGTTGGGTTCGGACGATATTTAATGTAAAAGCTGTTGTCTCGCCTCATCTTTACACTTATGAAGGAGAAAGCTAACATCATCATACTATTTACGAGCCTCTAATGTTACAACACCTTTGACTCTTAAGAAGACTTATAAGAGATATTTTTATTTCTTTCTTCAATATTCTTTTACTCATGCACCAGCTCCACTCATGATATGCACAGAAATGATTTTAATTGTTTCAATATAAAAGGCTTCGTGGTTTCAGAAAAGCTGCCTTTCGTCAGGACTATTATTCACTATAAAAAAATTAATTATTATGAATCAATATCTTATGTTTAATCATACGAAACAGATAAGAATAAGCAAAATTCAATAATCAGTTAAGTAATTCCATGGTTTATTTTTTTCCAATAAACCACCCTCCTCGTTACTGATTTTATTGCGGTATTCTAAATAACTTTAATTTTTATCTGCTTAAAAGCACATTATTTTTGGATAAAAAATATTTAATTTATCATTATAAATCTTGAATGGAGTTCAAATATCGTATGATTTCTTCATTTCAAATCTGTACATGATAAATCAATCAAGACTATTCTCTTACACGTCACAAGCCGAGGAGAAATATGGATTATTTGAAGAAAGAAGACTGCTTCACCATATCCATACAAGAGTTGTTCAACACGAAAACTAAAAATTAAATGATGACGGCCAACTGACACCTTTGATCTAAGAAGGAGATGGGGCGCACAATGGCTTTACCGTTATACCATTCATGGTCGGTGCCGTGAAATGGACTTGGGGGACTTGAGAGATATTTTTTCAAAACAAGCGCGTAAATTGGCACTATAATAGCGTTTTGTTTTACGTGAAAGGTATATACGATTTAAATAACGCAATAAACAAAAACGTGAACCAATGTGTAATATCCATTATTTAAAAGATATTGCTGTCAATACCTTTGAAAATTGTAAAGCAGAATTAAAAGGAAGTTGGTTTTCACTTTTATGGCTTCATATTCTCACCCAATTAGGTTTTATCTCCATTTCAGAAATTACCCCACTAGGTATACGCAACATCCTTATTCCTATCTGGCATACAAAAACAGGAGTTGCTCGTAGGCCCCTTATCCGTCTCAATATACCATCAAATATGCATCTGCTCTGACATTAGATATTGATACAGGTAACAAAAAACAAAAGATTTATTTGGAATAACAACGTCATAACATCACTATTAAATTGACAATGGAGTGGAAAAATATTCCCGTTTTTTATCATCGACACATCGCTTGTCTCACTCCATGAAAGAATTAAACTTGAAGCATGCTTCCATAGGGAGCACTCTAGTTTACGTAATTAACTCGCGGGAAAAAAGAAACCCCTAGTCATTTAGACTATTCTAAAACATATGATTGATGGAAAAATAGAGCATATATATCGTTGTTCTCCCCTTTTTCCGCTCTTATTTGATATTTATTTTCTTTTTGTTTAAAGAGGTCGCTCTATATTTCTTGATACCATAAAATACTCTTCATAGATAATTTAAAAAGCAATGTTTCCGAGACTTTCGAATTTATACAACGCCACATAAAATACAAGAAGAGTAAAATAATATGGCTATATTTCTCACAAGAAGAGCTTTACTTACAAAGACCACCATTTGCAAAATATGTAAACATGATAAGAAACTAGCACAATATACTGCAAAAACGAAAGAATGTATTTCATGTGTGATTGGCAGTATGACACAGAAAATACTTATAATAGATTAGTTAAGGGAAGAAAGTTAACCTAAAGAACATATGGAGGTATCAAAAACTTTGTAAATCTTAATCATAATTCAAAAAAGAGAAATAGACATGAAAAAAATTTAAGTAATAAAATCATAAAAGCAACACACTGTAACATTATCATTAATTTTGATCTATATTTACATGATTTTATGAAAAGTACTTCTGAAGAAGCTATAAACGCATAAGACATGGTAATTTTATAACTTATAGTGCAACATAAATATTATCTATAGAGATATATTTTTTATTGCCTCGTAATACGGAAAAAATTAAATTTTCAAGATATACATAAAGTCATAAACAATCATTTGATGACAAACTAAACATCTCTAGAAAATACATCATCAATTCTATTTTGGTAATTCCGTCACTAATCCAATGAGCTCCCATTTCTCTAAGATTTATAATATTAAATCTGTATTCACGAGGCTGTCCCTCATGTAACATGCATTCTTTGAATAAACGCAGTGCATTGTTCCTTAGTTCTATTAAGGCTTATCGTAAAGTCTTCTCCATCTCACTCTATAGGCTCTAAAACGTTTATAGACGGCATATTTTATATCCCTTCTTAAACCGTTTTTTACCCAAACATCTTTCTCTTGTAATGTATAAGTGACCATTTTAAATTCATCATGAACAAGTTTAAAATGAGAGAGTCCTGCTGTATTAAATATTCCATTTAAGTTAAAATATAAATATCCTTAACAAAAATTATTAATATATATTAAAGCTTTACGTTATTGAAACTCTGTTGAAACTAAAAAATACTTATCCCTTATCAAGTGCATAAACAGCATGTAATGTTCTAACCGCAAGTTCAGTGTAAGCACTATCAATCAAAATAGAAATTTTAATTTCTGAGGTCGTAATTGCTTGAATGTTAATACCCTTTTCAGCCAAAGCCTTAAATGCTGTAGCGGCAACACCTGCATGGCTACGCATTCCAATACCAATCACAGATACCTTGGCGAGATCGCTTTCAAACTGGAGAACATCAAATCCAATTTCTTTGCGATTCTTTTCAAGAAGTGTAACGGCTTTTTCTACATCTGATGATGGTACAGTAAAAGTCATATCAGTTTTTGAGCCATCTTCAGAAATATTTTGCACAATCATATCAACATTAATGCTTTCTTCAGCCAAGGGACCAAAAATTGCTGCCGAAATCCCTGGACGATCGGCAAGCCGACGAAGGGAAATTTGTGCTTCATCCTTAGCAAAAGCAATACCAGTAACATTTTGTTGTTCCACAATTTCATCCTCATCGCAAATAAGTGTTCCAGAAGAACTCATTGGATCCTCCATGCCTAACGCATCAGGATCCTCAAAACTTGAACGCACAAAGGTACGAACCTTATGAACCATTGCCAATTCAACAGAACGAACCTGTAAAACCTTTGCACCAAGAGAAGCCATTTCTAGCATTTCTTCAAAAGCTACTTTTGGTAAACGACGCGCTTTCGGCTCTATACGTGGATCCGTTGTATAAACACCATCCACATCCGTATAAATATCACAGCGATCAGCTTGTACAGCAGCGGCTATAGCAACAGCACTTGTATCTGATCCCCCACGCCCTAAGGTAGAAATCCGGTTATCCGGAGATAACCCCTGAAAACCAGCAATAACGGCAACCTGACCTTCCTGAAAACACTCGATTAAAAAAGATCCATCAATATTAGTAATACGTGCACGGCCATGCGCATTGTCTGTATGAATAGGAATTTGCCAACCAAGCCATGAACGTGCATTCACCCCCATTTCTTGAAGTGTCAAAGCCAACAAACCTGACGTAACCTGTTCACCAGAAGCAACCACAACATCATATTCACGAGCATCTCTATGCATAGAGGAAGCATCACTTGTCCACTGAACAAGTTCATTTGTTTTACCAGCCATCGCAGATACGACAACGGCAACCTCATTGCCTGCATCAACCTCTCTTTTGACATGCCTTGCAACATTATGAATACATTCAATGTTTGCTACAGACGTTCCACCAAATTTCATGACAATGCGCGCCATTAATAACACTCTTACCTTTACATCTCTTATCTCAAACAGTAATGAGAATTAGATGCTGTATCAACTAACCATTTTCTCGACATAGCGAATATCTATCATTTGTGCAAGTTTCATTATGATTATATTAATTTCTCTTGACTTTGTATAAAATCTACTTGACCTGATCATTAAAAATAAAGGAAGGCAACATGATCGATGAAACACAAACAACTATTGATCAAAGTGAAATTGATCATTTTTCACGTATTGCTACAGAATGGTGGAATCCACAAGGAAAATTTCGACCTCTTCACCAATTTAACCCAACGCGCCTTGCTTACATCAGAGAAAAAATCTGTTTAGAGTTTAATCGTGACCCTTCTTCACTTACGCCCTTTCACAATTTGAAAATTCTTGATATTGGCTGTGGAGGAGGCTTGTTATCTGAACCAATGGCACGTCTTGGTGCTATAGTTGTAGGCGTTGATGCTGCACAAACAAATATTGAAGTCGCAAAAACCCATGCAGCCCAAAATGATCTTTCCATTGATTACCGCACGACGACAGCAGAAGTACTTGCCAATGAAGGAGAAAAATTTGATATCATCCTTAATATGGAAGTTGTTGAACATGTCGCTGACGTTAATCTCTTCATAGAAGCTACAGCAAAAATGCTGAAACCACAAGGGGTGATGTTTGTCTCAACACTCAACCGCACATGGAAAGCATGGGGGCTTGCTATTGTAGGCGCTGAATATATTCTACGTTGGCTTCCTAAAGGAACCCATGATTATAAAAAATTCCTAAAACCTCTAGAACTTAAAAATTTCTTATCAAAAAACGCTCTGACTGTCGTTGATGAGATAGGTATTACTTATAACCCATTAAACGACAGCTGGAATCGCTCAAAAGACATGGGCGTTAACTATCTCCTTCTTGCAAAACGGTCTTAAGAATATGTAATTTACAAATATTATATGCCTTGTAATAAAGAATTGAGCTTTCCCTCAGCCTCTAAAGCATAAAGATCATCACAACCGCCAACGTGATAATCACCTATGAAAATTTGTGGAAATGTATTACGTCCATTTGCACGCTGTACCATTTCTTGGCGAAGGGATGTGGAAGCATCAATATCTGTATACTTTACGCCTTTTTTATTAAGCAAATCACGTGCTTTTGTACAATAAGGACAGTTAGGGCGTGTATAAATTATTACCTCTTTCATAGTATTATCCTCCAATATTTTTTAATAATATTCATTTTAAATTCCTCTTAAGAAGAGGGAAAAATAGAATCTTCTTTGAGAACACGCGAAAATGTTAGCACATCAACCTGTCGTGCACCTGCATCTTTTAATGCAGCAGCTGCTGCTGTAACTGTTGCACCCGTTGTAAATACATCATCAATCAGCAAAACAGAACATCCTTTGAGATATTTTTTAACTTTATGCGAAACCTTAAAAGCATTTTTTACGTTAAGTTTTCTCTCTCTCGAAGAAAGACTAACCTGCGGACGGGTATGCCGACAACGAACAAGCCAACTCGGTTTTAAAAGCTTTTTTTGTGATGCTGCAATGTAACGTGCAAGCTCAGCAGATTGATTATAACGCCTCTCCCAAAAACGACGAAAATGCAATGGAATGGGAATAATAACATCACAATCATCAATAACCTCGCGTCCAGCAAACATCATCCAATTGGCCATAAATGATGCCAATTCTATATGATCACCATATTTTAAGCGCGTTACTAAAGTTCGTGCAAGCCCTTTATGAACAATGACTGAGCGAACACGTGAAAAAGGATGGGAATTACGGAGTGCTTCACCACTAAGAAAACCATCCCCCATATCACAAACAAAAGGAGTCCCCATAACAGGACAATAAGGTTTTGTGATAAATTGAAGATCTTTCCAACATTCGGAGCAAATCGTACCATAAGTAAAAACATTTTGCTTACATCCAGGACAAATTGGTGGATAAAGCATCGTTTTCAAGCGTTCAACGAACTTACTTAGTATATCCCCACTATTTAACGCCGCTTCTCGAAAATACAACATTATAAATTTAGGCTTTTACAAGTTTCCCTCAGAACAAAAGTTCCTTTGTATTTCCTCAATTTATAATTTTAATTCCTTTAAAAACTCTTACCTTCTATAAATTTATTTTCTTTCATATTATAAACTTGACAGAGCTTGCACAAATAATGAACCTTTTTAAAATATATTCTTTCATAGATCGAAAGTGTTCTACAATATGTCGCATCCTTTAATTTTTGATCATAACCGCATTGAACAATTCCGAAAACGTGCCTTTCAAAAAGCAAAAAAAGGATGTGACTTTTTACTCTCTCACATGGCAGAAGATCTCTATAAACGCCTTAGCACTGTTGATCGCCTCTTTACATTAGCTCTCGATTTACACAGCCATACAGACCTTGCTGCGCAAGCTTTAATGAAATCTGGAAAAGTTTGTTCCATAGAACGCATTGAGACCGATACGCTTTATCAAAGCCATGATAAAAAATTTCATTTACGTCATCGAGAATTTCTTGATTTACCTCAAAGTTACTGTGACCTTATTGTTTCACTTCTTTCATTACAATTGACCAATGATACCCCTGGTGTTCTAAGCCAGATAAAAAATACTCTTAAACCAGATGGCTTATTTCTTGCTGTTATGGCAGGAGCTGGTACATTAAGAGAATTGCGGGAAAGCCTGCTGCAAGCTGAAAGTGAAATTTATGGTGGAGCAAGCCCTAGAATCTACCCTTTTGCCGACATTCGTGATGCAGGCGCTCTTTTACAGCGTGTTGGCTTTGCCCTGCCTGTAGCAGACGTTGAAGATATCACAATACGTTATAATACAATGTTTGACCTTATGCACGATCTTAAAGCTATGGGAATGCAAAATGCACTCATCAATCGTTCACGACGCCCTGTATCCAAACGTTTTTTTCTCCGCGCAGCTGAAATCTATGCACAACAATTTAGTGATCCTGATGGACGTATTCGTGCACATTTTTCTTTCATCTGGCTCTCTGGTTGGGCTCCTCATCCCAACCAACAAAAACCCCTACAACCTGGTTCAGCGCAAATATCTCTTACAGATGTTTTACAGCCCCAAAAAATATAACCTAAAATTATTTTTTTAAAATACTTTTATCTGTTGTCCGTAATATTTGACTAGTGACCGTTCCAGCTATCATTGAATCGCTCACGTTTAGAGCAGTACGTCCCATATCAATTAGCGGTTCAATAGAGATAAGTACAGCAACCAAAGTAACAGGAAGCCCCATAATTGGTAACACAATCAATGCAGCGAAAATAGCACCTCCCCCCACACCAGCAACACCAATAGAACTCAACGTTACAACACCAACAAGCGTAGCAATCCAAGTGGGATCAAGAGGATTAATACCCATAGAGGGTGCAATCATGGTCGCAAGCATTGCTGGATAAAGACCAGCACAACCATTTTGTCCAATTGTTGCCCCAAAAGAAGCTGCAAAACTCGCAATGGATTGTGGTACACCTATCCACTGTGTTTGCGCTTCAATATTCAAAGGAATACTTGCAGCACTTGAACGACTGCTAAAAGCAAATGTTAAAACTGGTAAAACCTTTTTGAAAAAACGAAAGGGATTAATCCCAGAAATACCAAGCAATACACCATGAATTCCAAAAATTAAAATAATACCGACATAAGAGGCAATGATAAAAACCAGTAAATTTAAAATATCTGTAATACGCGATATTGCTCCTACTTTCGTCATAAGTGCAAAAATACCATAAGGCGTCAAAGCAATCACAATACGGACTAACCGCATAATCCAAGCTTGTGCTACTTGAATAAATAAAAGCGCTTTTTCTCCTTTTTCTGGCTCATCTTTCTTTAAAAGAAGAACCGATGCACCTAAAAATGACGCAAAAATAACAACACTGATAATTGACGTACGTTTAGCTCCACTCAACTCAGCAAATGGATTTTTAGGAATCATAGACAAAATCATCTTTGGTATATTCATATCTCCAAGTTTAGAAATATGACCTTCAAGAAGAGCAGAAACATTTTGCCCTTCATGCACTAAACCATCGGTTGTTAATCCAAAAAAATTAACCACAAGCACACCAACCAATGCTGAAAGAGCCGTTGTAAAAAGCAATATTGAAATTGTTATTATACTCATCTTTCCAACAGCATAAACAGAATGTAAATGAGCAACTGCTGAAACGATAGAGATAAAAACCAATGGCATAACAATCATTTGCAACAATAAAATATAGCCCTCACCGACAATGTTAAACCATTCAACGGATTTCAATAAAGTGCTTTCACCCTCTCCATAAATAAACTGCAAAACACTTCCAAAAATCAAGCCAAGGATAAGCCATAGCATAACACGTAGTGAAAGACTCCATTGCATTTTCTTACTTTGAGAAACCAATAATAAAAAAATAACAAATAGAAATAAATTGACGAAAAAATTAAATGTCATTGTCTATACTCACTATTATTATGGTTGACATAAATAATCTGCATAATTCAAAATCAATGCATGATATTTAAAATTAACCTATAAAGCTTACAAGGCTTTTACAAAATCATTATTTTTTTAATTTATAGATTAAAAGAGAATTTTTTATCTACTAATAACTGTTTAAAGAAAATAAATAAAATTATTTTCTTATTCTTTAAATTTTCACTCTCATAAAATATTTAAAAAAGAGAAATATAAGCAACATTCATTGCATCTTAATACTGAATAATTACAGCATATCTTATCCTATAAATCTCCTTACCTCTCTCTTTTTCTATTTGAACTGAAGCGGGCTTTCCAAGCAAGGATGAATTAACAATTGAACATTCATGATTTTTCTAGAAAATACACCAACAAGCTACTTCTGCTCATTTTATGGACTGCACTCTCAATAGCTTTGATCAGCACTTCAAATATAATTATTTTATTGAAAATACTTTTTATACATTCTTTCTTTGCTCTCAATGAAAGCTTTTTTATTTTTCAAAACTCTTTTTATAGTCATAAAAAGGCTTTGAAATACAACATGTTGATTTATAATCATAATTTACTGTTTTGCATATTAAATTTGCATATTAAATGAGAGTCCCGAATAACGTAAGATTCTCTCATTTCAAACCTGTTTATCTTGAATCAATCAAAATCATTTGCTTGCACGTCACAAGCAGGGCTGGCGTATGGGTAAAAATGTATAAGAAAGGAGTAAAAAGACCTTTTATGAAACATCTTAATGCAAGAGCTGTCGCAACATTGGAGGGCGGAGCTTGAGCAGCAAATATAAATAATATGATTGCTTTTTATAATAGCGCAGTAAAACGTTTTAACGATACCTATTCATATGCTGATCGAACAACACGTGCACATGCTATAGATAATTTTGCCACTTTAGATATAAAAAAGATAAGTTGGAGTTATAATCTTACGCAAGAACTAATAAGAGGAAAGGTTTTTGAATTTGAAGAGGCATGCCTCACTCAGAGTTCATATCATCCTTTTACGCAACAGTGGTTTTATTGTAATCGGAATCTCAACGATGGAATTTACCAAATGCCTCGTATAGTCCTGATAGGACAAAAAGTTGAAAATAGGATGATACAAATTACAGGCATAGGAGCACGAAGCGTTTTTTCTGTATTGATAGCTAAGAATTTGCCTAATCTAGATGCAATAGATACAGGTCAATGCTTTCCACGGTATCTTTATAAAAACGTTGAATCTCTGTAACTGTTCATGATGAAAAACAATCCCATTTGTTTGCAAATTCAATAAAGGAAAGAAAAACATCTGGTTTACAGAGGCGTGATGCCATTAGGGATGAAGGACGAGCACATTTTAAAGCTGCTTATCCTAGTGAGAGCATAACAAAGACGATTACAAATTTCTAGATAATGAAAACAATGGAAAAGACTGAGGATATATGATTAAAATGGGAGGCTTTAAACCTAAAAATATTATAAATTTTATGAATAATACAGTTTAAAGCATTAAAAGCAGTCTTACAGTAGATTTACAATGTATGGGGATAATTAATTGCCTATAATAAGTTGCGCTCATACTGATAAAGATTATTCTGCTATAGAAATGTTGTGCTTTTTTGACTTTTTGTGCGTATTCAAACACTCATTCGTTGCAAATTCAATCTCTTTATCTCGTGCCTCTTTATCAAGAATAATAGTATTTTAATATAATACCCCTTTGCATACAAATAGTTATTTCTTATCTATGAATAGCTTATAATTTCATATAACTCTATGAAGATAATATTTTTTATTTATCAATATTTAATGATGTAATTAACACATTCATTATATATATATAATAATCTTTATTTCTATCTATTTACATAATATATTTCTTTTTTTATAAAAATAAAATTGAGTTATACATACATCGATCTATCGGTATTTTTTCTACTTTCTTTTTAGCGCACTGAAAGATTGATATCGTAATTTTTGTATAATAAAATACTCTTTCATATAAGCATCGTATATTGAATTATAATAATTGACTATTAACGGCAAATTATATTTTTTTATCCCTTTTAAAAGTAAAAAATATTATTTTCAGACCTATTCATAAGTAGGCTTAGCCAAGTGAATAAAAAATGTTTGATAATAAGCTTTATCTCTTATGAACTATCTTTTGTACAAAGGGACAACATTATGATTACGGAAATATCGTGATATTATTAGGTATAAAAATCACACTCCCCAAGAAATTTTTGTATTGTATCCTTTCCGTTATGAGAAATGTTAAAAGCAAGATAGGGTATGCTCTCTAGAGCAAATGAGTGAATGAACCACCACGGTGATATGTATTTTTAAAAAAATAGGAAGTATCTTTGCTTCAAATTTAATAGGCACATTCTAAAAATAAAGGTTCTACAGACTCATTCCAAATAGAATAGTAATGGGACAAATATTTTTCAGCATCTGTTTGTCCCATTGCAACAACCTCTTCTAAAGGATTAAGAAAATTTGTTTCATCAAAACCATTCGTATCATACTGTTTGCGATTTTTTAAGCCTTTGCGAGCAATAGTAAGAGCTTGACGTGCTAACTCTAAAAGAATAGTTTGACGAAAAGGAGTTCTTAACCCTTCTTTAGGAACACGTTGGCGCAACTCTAAAACTTCTTCAAAACACCAATCTTTTGTCAAAGCCTCTGCCTCATTAAGTGCTTCCCTATCATAAAGAAGCCCAACCCAAAAAGCTGACAACGCACAAATGCGCTTCCAAGAACCACAATCAGCTCCCCTCATTTCTAAAAATCTTTTTAAGCGGACTTCAGGAAATAACGTTGATAAGTGATTAATCCAATCTCCCATGTTTGGAATTGAATTTGCAACTTGTCCTTTTAATGCTCCATTCATAAACTGACGAAACGTTATGTGTGTACAATCATAATAACGACCATCACGCACAACAAAATACATTGGAACATCAAGGGCCCATTCAACATAATCAGCAAAACCAAAACGCTCAGAAAATACAAAGGGCAGAACGCCTGTCCTCTGATTATCCGTATTACGCCAAATTTCAGAACGCCACGATAAAAAGCCATTTGGGCGCCCTTCTGTAAAGGGCGAACTTGCAAATAATGCCGTTGCAATGGACTGTAACTTCATGGATACTTGCATTTTTCGCCGCATATCACTTTCAGATGAAAAATCAAGATTAACCTGAACTGTTGATGTGCGATACATCATATTAAGACCATTATACCCCACTTTAGGCATATAATCAGTCATAATCTGATAACGTGATTTAGGCATTCGCGGCGTTTCAGCTAAAGTCCACTTTGGACTAGCTCCAAGACCTAAAAAACCTATACCTAATGGTTCTGCAATTTTTTTGAGAAGAGTTAAATGCTCCATCAACTCGTAATATGTATGGCTTACTGATTTTAATGGTGCACCAGATAATTCAAATTGTCCCCCAGGTTCCAAAGAAATGGCTCCCTGATCAACTGATCCTACGAGCCCAATAATATTCTCTTCATCTAAAATAGGTTTCCATCCTAAGGCGCTTTGCATCCTCTCTAAAAGCGCTCGGATTCCCCTCTCTCCTTCATAAGGAACAGGGTGAAAACCATCTCTATAAAACGGAAATTTTTCATGTTCTGTACCAATGCGCCAATCATCTTCTGCTTTATACCCCCCTTGGAAATAGCTAACCAAAGAATCTAAGTTATAAATTTCACTTTCATCAGTTATATCAAGCGCCATAACTTACCGTATCCTATAATTGGTATCATCATCTTAAATAAATTGTTTAGAATGATTTTACAGATTTCTCAATCCATTGCCCAATCCCCCACGGTAGCATTAAGAAGAGCCAAAGCAGCAACAGCGGCAGTATCAGCGCGTAAAATACGCGGACCTAGTGATATTGGAACCACAAAAGGATGTTTTTTTAAAAAGCTCCGCTCTTCTTCACTAAAGCCACCTTCCGGTCCAATAAGAATACCAGGTGTTGTAACGTCACGCTTTTTAAAAGAAGGTAATGGATTATGCGATTTATGCTCTTCATCACAAAAGAATAAAGGCTGTGTCTCATCCCACTGTGCTAAAAGTTCTGCTAATGATAGAGCCGATACGCATTCAGGAAGAGATAAAATTCCACACTGTTCAGAAGCTTCAATAACATTGGCTTCCATACGCGCCATATTGATACGCGTAACCTGCGTATGATGCGTTATAACAGGCTGCAAAATCGATACCCCCATTTCAACAGCTTTCTGCACCATATAATCCAACCGCGCATTTTTGAGTGGAGCAAAGCAATAAATAAGATTGGAATGCGTCGTTTGTAATCTTTCTTGATGGATAAGCTGAACCACAACAAATTTTTTCTTAACAGTGATAAGTTTAGCAAGCCACTCACCATCCTGTCCATTAAAAAGTAAAATTTCTGCTCCTTCTTTCATACGCAAAACATGCATAAGATAAGAAGCTTGTGCCCCCTCTATCTTTATTTCTTCATTCAAAGCCAATGTCTGTCGAATAAATAATCTTTTAAGTTTATAATTTATGCGCATAAAAATTTTGCCAATGCTCACTATCGTCATCGAGAAAATGAAGAAAAATATATAGCAAAAAGAAAAAATTATATCTATAGAACTATAATATATTAAAGAATTATAGAGTTTTTTTAGCTTTATGAGATAATAATAGGAACTTATAGATCCTTAAGTGATTCTGCTTTCATAAAAGTTTAAATAATGCACCATTCATCTTTGCATTCAGTCATTGATGCATCCGTGGAGGAAAAATATGTCTGCTAAAAAAGCTACAATTATTACGATTACAACCCTCTTAGCCTTTATTTTGATTACAGTGGGAATTGGTTCTGTTGGAGCCGACGGGAAGCATACAATTACCAAAGATGGCTATGGTATTTCTTCTGCGATTCAATAAGCACTGGCCAACATCCTCCTTAAAATTTTAATGTTTTTTAGCAATTTTTATAAGATTAGCACCAATATTATGAATCTCTTGTATTTGAAAGATTCCATAAGAAGGTTTTTTATTCCTCTCTTCAGTCATTTATCTATACCAACCTCACTTATTATGACGGTGAGGATGGTTTTTACTGCTTCACGACGAACGGATTTAAAATGAGAGAATCTTCCGATAATGGGAGCTCTGATTTAAATTTAAAAGACAATTTTAAGTTGCAAAAAGACGAATTACCATTATAGGATAGAATATTATACAGATGAAAAACGATACTCAATCTGCGTTAATATCTTTTGTAACCCAAAAATCACCATGATTTTGTCCTTTAGAGCTTAGAGAAAATGTAAAAGGCCATGCAAGGCTATTAGCAAGACATTGGACATCTTTACATAAAGTTTCTGATCTATAGTTTTTGCGTAGTTGTGCCTGTAATATCAGTTCATTTTCCTTCCCTTGCGCAATAGCAGTTGCAATGGTTCCTTGAATGGATAAGCTCAAGTCTGCTGTACGCATTAATGACTCTGTTACCTTCATCATACCTTCTGAAAAGCTTGTCTGAATATCCCAGTGATCAAATGTTGTTGAAAAAGTATCATTATTCATTAAAAGAAATTGTTGTTTATTTGAAAGTCTTGTTTGTAATTCATTCAGATCATACCCTAATAGCCGACCAGAAGACATCTTCAGTGTTAACTCACTCTGCATTTTCGTAAAAATTTCTGGCCAAGAATCAGCAAGTGTTCGTACCGTTGCAGTAAAATTCGTTTTGCTTTGTATAAATGGAATAAATCCCCAAATTTCTAAAGTCTCCTGCATATCAATAGAAGCGCCTGAAATATTTCCTCCAATACGCACTTTCTGTCCAGCTGACGTAACTTCAATATTACTTTGCACGGATCCACCAAAAATATTCGCATGTCCAAGATCAAAAATACCATGCCCATCTCTTATTTGTATTGCAGCAGCTAAATTTGTGAGTGAAATATTTCCTATTTTAGCTTGTGGCGCAGAAAGTCGTATATCCACGCCAATACGATCAAAAATTCTCATGTCAAAGCAGGCATTTTTCTTTTTACCTGAAAAAAACATTGAACCCAAGAGGCTAAGGTCTAGGTTATCAAAAGCTAAAGAGCCCATGAGATTTGGTACATAATCTTGAAAATCGAGTTTTAAAGCTCCTCGCGCATTGGCTTTCCCCATCGTAAATGTAACATTGTTCATTTGGATATGCATTGGCTGCGCTAAAAAATGAGATTCCCATACAATGGGTATTTTTAATTTATGTCCCCAAAACTGATTTCCACCAACCCAAGACAATGTCTGATTCCATCCAGGAGAACGCATCGACACTTTTCCGTCAAAAATATAATATTCAGATAATCGAGCCTTTCCTGTAAAAGTTATTCCCCCACGTACAGAATTGAGACTTGCCCTAATATGACTTTTGCCTCCTGCAAGAAGCAGCAATGCTTGAGAAGCATCAAGTGATAATTTTGTAAATTCTCCGCGCCAACGCGCATCTGCACGTAACCGTACTTCCTGAGTTGATTCCGGCCAATCTAAAGTTGCATTTAATCCTGTTATTTTTTCTGCTACTCCTGAAAAACTATCGTGATACACAAGAACACCATTTTTAATGACAATCCGTCCAAAAGGTTGTTTTAAAAGGTGCTCTATCTCTGGATGCTCAGGATTATGTTTTAATATTTCACGCGTATTACGTATAGCCACCCCTAATGCACCTTGTGAGCGAGAAAACCGATCAAAAAAATCTGCTATTGTTTTAACAGGCTTTTCCATAACAAATTGAGGACGCATAATCCGCGTCTCTGAAAAAGAAATATGTCCCCAAAGAAGATCGACGACAGAAAGATCAACTTCTATTGATTCAGCTTCCATTAATGGCGCAACATCATCCATTTTTGATGTTAAAGTAACGCCAGAAAGAAATGCTTTAGGATAAGGAAAAAGATGTAACCGCGGTGGATCACGCAATTGCACATTGTAACCCGTCCATGCACTTAAATCCTGCGCTAAACGAATACGAATCGCATCTGTAGAAATAAGATAAGGTAAAACGAGAATCCCCACTCCAAATAAAAAGATAATTGTAATAAAAACTCCGCTCAAAAATTTTATTATTCTGATGCGCACATTATCCCTCTATACTTATCCCCCTATAACAGATTAAAAACAAACTTAAATGATCATAAAAAGTTTTTATAATCCTATAATTCACTATATCCACTTTGTATCTTCATTATTTTTGTTCTTTATCCAAAATTTATTCAAACAGCAATGTTGCTGCTTCTTTATAAAGCAATTATTTAAAAGTCTTCAAAACTATAAATCCACAACATTATAAAACCATTCTTACTGTTCTCATATGAATATTGCTATAAAACTCTATCGTATTATTAGAAAATGCTTTACAAAAAAAACAAACAGCCTTACCGAAAGGATCTCTGAATGAATAATATTATCGACGGAAAAAAACTTGCTGAAGAGATTATTGTGAAAGTTAAGGCCGAAACAGCAAAGCTCCGCCATCACTATAATATACAACCTAGTATCGCTGTTATTATCGTTGGAGATGATCCTGCAAGTCAAGTATATGTCACCTCAAAAAATAAAAAAGCCGAAGAATGTGGGTTTCTTTCAATCAAACATGTCGTTTCCAAAGAAACGCAAGAAAAAGATCTCCTTCAACTTATTACAACATTAAATTCTGATCCCAAAATTCATGGTATTTTGGTACAGCTGCCTCTCCCTGCTCATATGAATACAAATCGCATAACACAAGCCGTTGCTTTCCAAAAAGATGTTGATGGTTTTCATTATATTAATGTAGGAAAACTCGCGGCAAACGCACTTGAAGATGCGATGATTCCCTGCACTCCAGCTGGTGCCATGATGATGATTGAACAACACTGTGGACGAGATTTATCTGGACTTGATGCTGTCGTTGTTGGACGCTCTAATATTGTTGGAAAACCTATGGCTGCCCTTTTAACAGCAGCCAATGCCACTGTGACAATTGCCCATAGTCGTACCCGTGACCTTGATGATGTGTGTCGAAGCGCTGATATTCTAGTAGCAGCTGTAGGCCGCCCACAAATGATTAAAAAAGACTGGATAAAAGATGGTGCAATTGTTATTGATGTCGGTATTAACCGCGTTGCTGCACCAGAAAAAGGTATAGGGAAAACACGTCTTGTTGGTGATGTCGATTTTGAAAACGTAAAAGAAAAAGCTGCTGCGATCACCCCTGTTCCAGGAGGCGTTGGACCAATGACAATTGCCATGCTTATGGTTAATACACTCAAAGCGGCCGCACGATCATACAATCTGCCTATACCAAAATTCTAAAAATTGTAACAATTCCTTGTATATGGTTTAATTGTATATGATTCAGCTTATTTATTTTTGCATTTTTCATGTCATAAAAACAGATGCCCCTTGATCTGCACGATTAACGGATTGACGAAAAACATGAAAAAGTTCGCGTCCAACACCATGTTCGTTTTTTGAAAGATCCGGAGATATGATTTTTCGCGCGTTAAATTTTGCTAAATCCTCCAAAAGGGTTAATTTACCCTCATGAGCATCAAGAAAAACAATATCACCATCCTGCAAACGTGCAATGGGGCCATTATCCACTGCTTCTGGTGTCACATGGAGAGCAGCAGGAATTTTTCCTGACGCTCCTGACATACGCCCATCGGTTATCAATGCTACCTTTTGACCGCGATCTTGTAAAACGCCTAAAATGGTCGTTAATTTATGAAGCTCTGGCATACCATTGGCTTTTGGTCCTTGATAGCGAATGACAGCGATAAAGTCTTTATTATGCAACACTCCAGATTTAAAAGATTTTTGTAGTTCCTCTTGATCATTAAAAACAAAGACTGGTGCTTTAATCTGCCAATACTCTGGTTTAACAGAGGAAACTTTTATAATAGCTGTTCCCAAATCTCCTGATAAAACACGAAGACCACCATCAAGCTGAAATGGCTTTCTCCACCCCGCTAACACCTTATGATCACCACTTTCCTTAAGAGCCGCTTCACGCACCACATGACCATCAGCAGAAAGCTTTGCTTCAATTGCATAAGCATTGAGATCTTTACCAAAAACCGTAGAAACATCTTCATGGACCAAGCCTGCCTCGATAAGCTCGCGAATAATAAATCCCATTCCCCCCGCAGCGTAAAAATGATTAATATCTGCTAAACCGTTAGGATAAATGCGCGCTAAAAGAGGCACAACGGATGAAATTTCTGCAATATCATGCCATGTCAATTTAATACCGCAAACAGCAGCCATAGCAATCAAATGAATCGCATGGTTGGTAGAACCTCCTGTTGCATTTAATCCTACAATGGCATTCACAAAAGAACGCTCATCAATGATCATACCAAGTGGACTATAATGATCACCAAGATCTGTCATTTCAAGTACACGTTTCGTAGCTTCTTTTGTTAAAGCATCACGCAACGGTGTATTCGCATTAATAAAAGAAGCTCCAGGCATATGAAGCCCCATCATCTCCAGTATCACCTGATTAGAGTTAGCTGTTCCATAAAATGTACATGTTCCTGGCCCATGATAAGAACGTGCTTCTGATGCTAAAAGTGTTTGCCGATCTATTTTATTTTCCGCGTAAAGTTGACGTATCTTCGCTTTTTCATCATTACCTTGACCACTTGTCATGGGACCAGCTGCTATAAAAATTCCTGGTAAATGACCAAATGTTAGGGCACCAATCAATAAACCTGGCACAATTTTATCACACACCCCAAGATACAATGCTGCATCAAAGACATCGTGTGATAAGCTTATAGCTGTTGCCATTGCAATTACTTCACGCGAAAAAAGGGAAAGCTCCATCCCCGCATTTCCCTGCGTAACACCATCGCACATCGCGGGAACACCACCTGCAACCTGTGCAACACCACCAACCATACGGGCCGACTCTTTAATTAAGTGAGGAAATTTTTCAAAAGGTTGATGTGCTGAAAGTATATCGTTATATGCCGTGATAATGCCAATATTCCCAACGATATTTCCCTTCAAACGCTCTTTATCTATTGCACCACAAGCAGCAAAGCCATGAGCCTGATTGGCACATCCTAAAAAACTCCGTTTGGGGCGATGAACTTGTGCTTTTGCAATACGATCTAAGTAAATTTCTCGTGTTGATTGAGACCGTTCATAAATCCTTCGTGTAACTGTGGCAATTGTCTTGGAAAGTGCCATATTTCTCTCCCCCTTTCATTGTTGCTGCCCCTCATTCATTGAGAGAGATTACGTTTTTATTCACCTTGTGTCGCATATTTTGATTCACTTATTTCATTTTCTGCAGGCGACCAATAAACCTGAACGAGATGAGGGGAATTACGCAAAATTGCCCGAATAGGCATTTCTATTTCAGACCCGTCTTGACAAGCCTCTTCAAAACAATCGCGTTTCTGAAAACCTTCAAAATGGAGAATAATACAACGAGATTGCATAATAACTGGCAAAGTTAGTGAGAGTCTTGGCTCAACAGCACTCTTAGCATGAAGGGGTAAAACAAGTGCTTGTGTTCGTAAATCAAGCGCTTGCTTTAAACGATCAGCATCAGGAAAAAAAGAAGCCGTATGTCCATCCTCCCCCATTCCTAAAACAACAACATCAAAGGGTTTAGGCAAAGTATTAACACGACTCGCCGCTGAAAAAGCAGCAAGTTCAGCAGTAATTGCTTTATGATAAAGCCCTACAAAACGTGCTTTTTCGGCACAATTTTGTAACAAATGACACCGTACCATATGTTCATTTGAACGTTCATCGTGTGTAGGAACAAAACGTTCATCGACCAACGTGATAATAATCTTTTGCCAATCAATATCCGCTTTTGACAAATAATGAAAAAACAATTCTGGTGTTTTACCACCAGACACCGCTAAAACAGCTCTCTTGCGCTCAAGAACAGATACACTAAGCTCTGCTGCTACTCGATCTGCTAATGCCAAGGCTAAAGTCTGAGGGGTTTCAAAATCTAAACGGTCAATATTCATTCTATACATACTTATTGCTCTAAACTAAATTGTTCCATATACGCCCATCACGTTCCATGAGGCTCATCGAAGCAGACGGCCCCCATGAACCAGCGTTATAACTGTGAACAGGCTGTTTTATTTCTTCCCATCCCTCAATGATTGGATCAATCCAACGCCAAGCAGCCTCAACTTCATCACGACGCATAAACAGTGTTTGATCTCCACGAATAACATCCATTAATAAACGTTCATAAGCATCAGGATTACGTTCAGAAAATGCGGAAGCAAAACTCATGTCTAATGGAATGTGACGAAACCGCATACCGCCATAACTTGGATCCTTAATCATCAACCATTGTTTTACACCTTCATCAGGTTGGAGACGAATTACAAGCCGATTAGAAAAAATTTCATCTAAATCCACATTAAAAATATTATGAGGAATAGGTTTAAAAACCACAACAATTTCAGACATTCGCGTGAACATGCGCTTACCTGTTCGTAAATAAAAAGGCGTATTAGCCCAACGCCAGTTATCAATCTTAACCTTAAGTGCTACAAATGTTTCACTCTTACTCACTCTTCCCAGATCATCAAAATAAGACTCTACCGATATACCATTTGATAGACCAGAAAGATACTGCCCACGTACAGTATGCTGCCCTACATTATGGACATCAAGCGGTGTTAAAGAATGTAAAACTTTAAGTTTTTCATCGCGCACAGCATTATCACTGTTGGTAAATGGTATTTCCATCGCAACCAAACAAAGTAATTGTAGCATATGGTTTTGAACCATATCGCGTAGAGCACCTGTGCTTTCATAATATTCTGTACGGCCCTCTAACCCTAAAGATTCAGCAACGGTTATTTGAACATGATCAATATAATTGGAGTTCCATAGCGGTTCATAAAGTGTATTAACAAACCGCAATGCCATTAAATTTTGAACAGTTTCCTTCCCAAGATAATGATCAATACGAAAGATCTGCTCTTCATTAAAGGCACTTGCAAATACATCATTAAGTGAAACCGCTGTTTTTACATCGCAACCAATTGGTTTTTCAATGATAATCCGTGTTTGTGGTGTCACCAAATCATTTTTTTCCAACTTCATCGCAATATCAGCAAAAAGTGACGAACCAACAGCCAAATAAAAAGCTCGAATATCCGCTGAATCTTGTGACAGAAGGAGGGCTAAATCCTCCCACCCTCGATTTGAGGTAACATCAACAGAAACGTAAGTTAAACGTGCAAGAAAACGATTGAGTTCTGTTGAATTGAGATCTTTTGGATGGATATGTTTTTCTAAAGAAATGCGGACAAAATTTTGATATTCTTCACGACTTAAGGAAGTGCGCGAAACCCCAATAATACGTGTTGGCTCACTGAATTGCCCAGCACACTGACAATGATACAAAGCCGGCAAAAGCTTGCGCAACGCCAGATCACCATTGCCACCAAAAACAATACAATCAAAGGAAGAAACTGGAATAATTTTACGCACCATGAACTTGTTTATTTTTCTATTCGATTATGAAATCCCATATCACTTATAAAAGCTTTCATCATTAAAGCAGACAGATACTAAATAAGCCATTAATTTTCTTCATTTCAAGCAATGTTTCCATTAAAGGCGATCCAATAAAGAAAACCAACGCATTGCTAAAAATATAAGCGGATAACGCAAAACTCTTCCTCCCGGAAAAGATGAAATCTTTAAGTCTTGGAAATAGGAAAAACGTTCATATTTTCCAGTTAACCATTCTGCGTATAATTTTCCCACGAAAGGAGCCAGCATAACGCCATGCCCTGAATAACCACCACAATAAGTCATCCTTGAAAAAATTTGGCGAACATAGGGCATGCGTTCAACTGTGATGGCAACCGTTGCTCCCCACCGATGGCTTAAATTGATAGAATGTAATTGAGGATAAATTTCAACAATTTGCCGTTTTATACGTTCATCTAAATTTAGAGGATGCTTATTATCATAACTTTCTACACCACCAAATAAGAGACGATTATCAATGCTTTTGCGAAAATAGCGAACCATAAAACGGGAATCATCAACCGATTCCCCCCCTATAAGAATTGAACTATGCTTTGGTAATGGGTCCGTTGCTCCAATATAAGAGCGAATAGAAACAATATTTTTTTCAATAAAACGCTCCAGACCAAGTTTATACCCATTTGTTGCAAGTAAAACATGCTCTGCTGTTACACTACCTTTTTCTGTTATTACTTTCCAATGTGCTCCCTTGCGCCTTACGGTCGTTACTTGTGACTTCTCATAAAGCTTAGCATCAGCATCTTGTGCTCTTTTTGCCAACCCAATAATCAATTTTAAGGGATTTATATGACCGGTATCCGCATCATAAATACCACCACAATAAAAAGTTGATCCAAGTCGCTCAAATGTTTCAGCCTTATCCATAAAAGTAAGCGCGTGATAGCCATAACGCTGCATCGCCTCAATATGCTGTTGATAAGAGAGAAGCTCACGCCTTTTATGAGTTACAGAAAGCTGTCCTCCTATCAAATCACAAGGACAATTAGGCATTGCGCATAAAGCTAAAATATCTCTTTTAGCTTCTTCTGCTAAATCAAATAGAGCCTTACTTCGCTCAAAACCATACTTTTTTTCTAATGTTTCTACCCATTGCCGTTGCCCTGTTCCCAGCTGTCCACCATTGCGCCCTGAAGCACCATCACCAAAACGTGATGCTTCAAATAAAACAACATCTACTCCAGCCTTGGCTAAATGATAAGCAGCCGAAAGACCCGTAAATCCGCCTCCAATAATGACCACATCACACTGTCTGTTTTCACAAAAAGAAGGATAAGAGGGACGTTCTCTTAAAGCATCTTCATACCAAGAAATTCCTGGAGAAATTGAATTATAATCAATCATCGTCATAAAATTTAAACATTCAGCAGGAGATATTCACGCTCCCACGGACTGATTACTTCCATAAAAGTTTCAAACTCTTGTCGTTTGATTGCAGCATAAGTACTGACAAACACATCCCCTAAAATAGCACGTATCACTGTATCTTGTTCAAACAAATTGACTGCCTCAATGAGCCCACGCGGTAACTCAATATTATCAGCGTTTACATTATTTATCGCTGGCTCATCCGGCTCAATTTTTTGTTGCAAACCAATAAGACCACACGCTAAAGAAGCCGCAAGGGCTAAATAAGGATTCGCATCTGATGAAGGAAGCCTATTCTCAACACGTCGCGCTTGAGGAGCAGAACGGGGAACTCGAAAAGCTGTAGTACGATTATCATATCCCCACCGCAAATTAACAGGAGCCGAATTATCAGGGACAAGACGTCGATAAGAATTCACATAAGGCGCAAGCATCACAAGTACGCCTGGCATATGTTTTTGCAATCCACCAATAAAATGGCGAAAACAGATACTTTCTTCACCATTTTCCTGTGTAAAAATATTCATACCGGTTTTCTTATCAACAACCGATTGGTGAATATGCATAGCAGAACCCGGCTGCCCTTGAATGGGTTTTGCCATAAAAGTTGCATACATATTATGTTTTAGTGCTGCTTCACGAATTGTTCGTTTAAACATAAAAACTTGATCCGCTAATTCAATAGGATCACCATGACGTAAATTGATTTCAAACTGTCCTGCTCCTTCTTCATGAATGAGGGTATCAATTTCCAATCCTTGTGCCTCTGAAAATTGATAAATATCATCAATCAAATCATCGAATTCATTAACACCAGCAATGGAATACCCCTGTCCACCACCAATTGAACGCCCAGAACGACCAACCGGTGGAACTAACGGATAATCAGGATCGGGATTTTTTTGTACCAAATAAAACTCAATTTCTGGTGCCACAACAGGGCTTAAACCCATTTTTGTGTAAAAATGAACCACTGTTCGTAAAACATTGCGTGGTGTGTAATCCACAACCTGACCATTTTGATACACAAGATCACAAATCACCTGTGCCGTAGGAGCATCTTCCCATGGAACAATGCTTAACGTAGAAAGATCAGGCTCAAGGCGTAAATCACCATCTGCTTTAGGATATTCAAAACCATGACCATCTTCCGGATAATCCCCTGAAATTGTTGCCATAAAAACTGCTGAAGGCAATGCCAATGATGTTTCCGATGTAAATTTTTTAGAAAGCATCATCTTGCCCCGTGGTACCCCTGCTTGATCAGGCGTAATACATTCAATATCCTCTACCTTACGAAAAGCAAGCCATTGTGAAACTTGTTCCCAATTGCGCACACCACGTAAACTTTTGAGAAAACGAGAGACAGGTTTAAAATTCTTACTTTTCGTTTGTTTACCATTTTTTACAGCCATAACATACCAACTTTAAAAACAATCAAGTCCTATTCTTATTGTATCAGCCCATGCATAAACGACACGAAAAAAATTTATCAACTGATATTTTTGAAGAATACTATAAGATCTATCAAGGTAAAAGAACTTTACGCTCAAAAAGCTATCCTATCACCATAGTGAAAAAATTGATATTGCACCCGATACATCGATGCGAACTTTCTCCTTATATAAAACAGCGAGAAATACCATATTGTACGTAACCTAATTCCGATTCAAATAATCATATATAAGCAAACATTGACGAGAATAATAAAGGCGAGATATTTAATTTCCTTTTGGTTGTAGCAATGCTTCATATTAAAAGAAAAGAAACTTTTCTTTTAATATGAAGCAAGTTTTGTAACTCTATTGTTATCCACATAGAAGTAAACACCCTAGGATGGTGAGTAACCTTTACAGCTAGTGCTTACAAACACTCACCCCGCCATAATATGCGTAAATGTATTTTCAGGATAAGTCATACGCTCAGCATTTCCGACATGAAACTTAACCATCGTCTGCATAACAGAGCTATCAACCTTGTTCTGAGTGGATGGTACAGACTCTGCACTTATATCAATTCCCACCGCTTGACATTGCACTTCGCACACAATATTTAGAGCTGAGAATCCAGTAGAGCATACCAAATCCAATAGATAGGATTTTTTGCTAATTGCGCCATGCGTGATCCAACATTTGATAGTCTCCAGCCCACTAGGAGGTGTGTTATTTATATCTAAAAAGCCAAAAAATCAGGATATGAGAACACAATAATATCAATTTCCTTTTAACTAACGTCCTTTATCGTCGATCTTCCACCATCGTAAAATCTATTTTGTATCAGTTGCTTTCATATACTTTGACTTATGATCTCGTGATACTGGGCAGACTAAGTACACATCCCCAGAGCCCAGATTATAATTAAGTTCGTACCATTCTGCTCTTTTATAGAGCTAATATTTGAAAATAAATAACCATAATCTTTAGATATAATACGCCTAGGTTCAATAATTACTGTAAGCTTATGTAAATCACAACCCAATTGTGATAATGCCTCATAAATTTTACGAGGGTATTCGTCATTGACCGTCACGACATGGCAGAACGCTGTGGAAGTCCGATATCCTCCGCCTAGACTGATAAAACTTTTTTGATCCTTCAATGCGTAAATATCCTTTCCAGCCTTAGTTAAGGTGGATACTATTAACTCAGTCGAATTCAAATTAGAGCCCACATGCAAAGGCACCCCATTAAGCCTAATCCTATTGGATTCTAGCAAAGATAATGCGGCACGTAACTTCGCCGCAGTCATACCAAAACACGATCTATCCCCGTTTGCCAGTACATGGCACAATCTCAATGAGATTTTAGGTAATATATCAAAATGGCGTGCAAGAGTGATGATGTCATGTAATTCGATAATATTATCACACTGGATATTTATATGTTTTCTAATAGGATAATTCTATCTCTTCTCGAAGTTTTACAGGGATATAAAAAATGTATCTCTACCTTTAAAACCATCTTTTTGCGCTAATGATATTTCATAACCAGACGCAAATTCCAAGTCCTAACAACATAACAATGATGCCCCGCACATCCATTAAAATACCCTGCTTTTTCTCGCTCTAGGCATTCATAGCCAGACCACGTAAAACAGGATACCAATTACAATATCAGACCATAAGGCTGAAAGAGAAAGTTTTTTTATATTTTTATCTTTACATTGCCTCTTAAACAAGCTGGCCTGTTCATATAAGAAGTTATATGTATAATACATATAACTTCTACAAAAGGAGGATTCATTATGTTCCGTGAAAATCTTTGGTAATACACTCGGGTGATTGGGTCACCAGTCGCCCGTCAATAATATAGTGCGAGTTAAGAAATTGGGGGAGGTAAGCTATGCAACTCGTGGATCATCCTTTTGTGAAGTTCGATCAACTCAAGCCGATTTACAACTTCACATATCCGTTATTTCGCACTATTTCAAATGAATTTTACGATTACCTAGACTTTAATAAACTAGCGCACAGTAAGCAGATTCCACAAGCGCGTACCATTTCTCTTTATTTGCATATTCCCTTTTGCGAAACCATCTGTTCCTTCTGTCCCTTTTAGAAAGGGGCCTACAAGCACGTTAAACAAATCGAATCTTATATTTCAGCGCTTACCACAGAGATCAGAAACAAAGGAAATTTCATTCGCTCGCTTAGAGGGCCCATCCGCAGCATCTATATAGGGGGTGGCACACCGTCGCTTTTGTCCGCAGATAATATCCGACACATCGGAAAAGTATTGCATGCCGAATTTGAGCTCTCTTCCTTAGCCGAATTTACACTGGAAAGCGAACCGAAGAGCGTCACACGTGATAAACTTTATGCTGCCCGTGAGATCGGCGTTAACCGGATCAGCTTCGGTATACAGAGTTTCATTGAGCGTTTCCGATCATTGTTTAACCTCACCTCAACACGTGAACAAATCAACAATACCGTGGCTTGGTCACAAGAGATAATTGGACATGTCGGTTTCGACCTACTATATGGCATACACAGCCAGCAAGCCGAAGAACTATTATACGATTTGAAGCAAGCCAGCGAGCTTCACCCTGAAACCATCAACCTCTATGCAATTAACAATCTGGCTATCACGTCGCAACTGCATAAGTCTTACGCACAAAAAGGGCTAAAGCCATCCAGCCTACAGCATCGACAGATGCTTCGCTTATTTAGCGACATCGTTATGCGCAGCTGCGGCTATGCGCCGTGTAATGGGCATTCCTATATCAAAATTGCCAACAACACTCCTCTAACGCTCGCTAAAACGAGTTCAGCTAATTATTTCCGCTATCACAAATATTTGCATGGTTATCATGACGATTATGTGGTTGGCTTCGGGGCGTCAGCAATGTCGATTCTCGGCTCACTCGTCACACGAGCCAATCCCAGTCGAAGCGGATACATTACCGACATACAACTTAAAGGCAAATCCAAAGTATACTACAATTGGGTATCAGCAGAGCAACAAGCCTCCAAGGCTTCGTGTATGAGGCTACCTTATAACGGTTATGCCAAAAAAGAAAGAATTGACTGGACCGCACTCCCCTCTTTCGTTTACAATAACCTACAACAGCTCATAGGTGCAGGTCTCATCGCAGAAAGTGATAACGATCTCCAGCTGACTCAGCGTGGTTGGCAATGGTATTCCAACCTTATGTATTTTCTTCTACCTCAGGCAGATAGGAATATCTTGGACGGCTATGTCGCAAACATGCTGAATACAACCGCCGTACTTGATGGAACAGTGGAAACCTGTGTGGCATCTTAAGGAGAACAGAATGTTCACGCTTTTTTCCAACAAGAACATACGCTATTTTTGCCTAACCGTTAGTCTGCTCGCCTTACTCAGCGGTGCTTTGCGCACTGCCATCCCGCTATTAGCAAGACAATCTGGATATGGCGTAGTCGGAGTAAGTTGGGCGCAAGGTCTCTTTTCATTAGCGTGGCCAATTTTCGGCATCCTTGCAGGCGCTTTACTTGATCGCTGCGACAAAATAAAACTTGCCACCTCGGCTCTCCTCATCTTCACGCTACTGCATATTGTACTGTTCGTACTGCTCATGATACAGATTGCTCCAGCCGAACAAATTTTCTTCTATGCAACCATTGCTGGATTCATCGTCGTTTCTGCCGAAGCTTATATAATGACGATTCCACCACTTATCATGGAGGGAGAGCGATTGATGACCTTCTACTCAATTGTCTTGTTTTTAGATTTCGGGGTCTCCTATTTTCTTGCCCCTGTCATAACAAGCAGCATTTTAGCGCATAGCACACTGCTATTTCTCGGCCTTTTAATCGTGCTTTTTATCACATTGATTTTTACCGCTCGCCGTGCTGTTCCGACATCGCCAACACCTGATAAAGAAAACATCACTTTCCGTTATATCATTGCCGGCTTTCATTTCATTTTTTCAAATCGGCATCTTACCTCCCTTACATTACTCACATTCTTTCTATCGGTGGTATTTGGAGCATTCCTAACCTCGTTCATCTTCTTCGTTACCGACGGTCGGTATCTGGGCCTACATAGCAGCCAATATGGCGTGATGTTTGCAGCCTACGCGCTTGGAACAATGGCAGGTGCCCTATTTGCACCGCGTATACGTTATGCACCGGTGCGCCTAGCTGTTCTCACTGACGGTTTAGGAACGGTTGTCTTACTGCTGGTTCCAGCCTTTTCAAAAAGTGCTGTCGTCGTATGGGGCGTCACCTTTATCGCTGGCGTTGGAGCAAGCTTATGGTTTATTGGTGTTACCGCCTTCAGGCAGCGCCTCACACCAAAGCAACTTCTCGGGCGAGCTAATTCTGCTTTTCGAGTGATAGGCTATGCTGGAACGCCGGTCGGAAGCTTTTTGGTCGGCGTCCTTGGTTCTTTTATATCATTGCAGTTTGCTGCCACCTTTATCGCTGGGCTCCTATTGGTGGCTATCGCGATAACGCTTCCTTTTCTTTGGCAGGCTGATCATATAAACACACCCAATCCTGCCACGAGGTAACAGCTGCTTTTTAAAAAAGACACGGTCAAAAAAGGCACACATACCCTATTACGCAATCGATTGATCTGTTCTTTGGACGAGAAAATTATCACCATAGTGGCTGATAGAGCCAGCGGCACTATAGAAGCAGCCAAACAAGCGCTAAAGACAAAACAGCCCCTTTACGTTGCATTGGGCGATGATCCAACGCCTATATGAAAGATGCAGAGAGCTTATAGCGTACGAAGTGCAATTCTTAACCAAAAACTCCGCCCTAGCAATACCCACTTATACTCCAGTTAATCCGTTACCCGCTGGACATCAAATGCCTCACCCCTTTACTGCTCCTCAAAATACATTTTGCTGCACTTACGCGCCGTATTCTTCCTTTGTAATCAAAAGAGCAGCCCTCCTTTCCTAGTTTAGGATCTTTGCCTACACAACGCAGCAACAGATGCGACCATATATGCAATCACGCCTTAGGGCCTGCATAGTAGAAAGCTTAGTTCGAGAGATTCATAAAGCCTATATCCCAATAAATTTTCCACCCAATCCACCTTTTAAAAGGGCGGCTTTATATAAACCGTTAGAGCAAGCTATGAAATCCTTAGGTGTATTAGAAATAATTGGCGGTTTTACCTCAGACCAATGTTGATTGACTTTTACTCGTGCATATACGCAAGCGGTGCTACTCTTTTCTCAGATAGAAAGGACATAACCGTTACCATCTGACCTATTATTGTTTGAAAATAAAGAAAAAGTATCAGTGTGACTAATGATATTGAAGAGCTATCTCATTATGTGGCTGTACTTAATTACGGCATTGGGAAGCTAGTCACGTAATCACCCCCTTCTGCGCGCGCCTTCTGCATGATATTCATAAGATTTTATTACGCGGTAAACGCGGTACGTCCAAAAGCCTTGGCGAATTTCGCAAAGCACAAAATTAGCTTGGCGGTACGCAACTAAAGACAGCGTCATTCGTGCCGCCCACTCTTACCACAGCCCCCCTACTCTCTCTACTACCATCCCCCGCTTAGAATCGCGCCAACTCATCACCGGTGCCTCGTTAAACACCACACCAGTCTCAAGAGCGGTAAAATGCGCCTTGCCGCATTTAATCTTCAGCATTTCTTTAAGGCGCAAATCAAACTCGCTATTCGTTCCTTTTGTTTCCAGTACAAAATAAAGCTTTTGTGCGCCATCTCACTCTAAAAAAACATCCAATCAGGCGTATAAGAACCAATGGGAGTGGCTATTTTAAAACTTCTTGGCAGTTTAAAAAACAATCTTACATCAGAGTCATTATCGAGATTTTGCGCAAACTCTTTCTCAATACGGCTCTCACAAATCACATGATCATAAAGACTTTTCTCATTGACCACCGCCGGCCATATGATCGCCTTTTCCGACCTAATTTTACAGATGTGGAATCAATCTTATTGTGATGCGCACATCCAGAGATTATTTTATCCTCTGCATTAGAACCAAAAACATGAACAATACGCAGAGGCTTCGGTAAGAAGGCCAACCGCTCAATCTCAATCTACACAAAAATACATGTGCAGGCGAATGCCCTCCATAATATGCAATATTTCAAGCCCGTCCATAGTGGTACCCTTTTTAAAAATTGTGTCTATGGCTTATAATAATCTCCAAAATATACATTTAGCCCTTGTCTGAAATAGCTCAATTTTGGATTGATGAGAATAAAAACGCGCTGCGATAATCACGTTGTTCAGCCCTCATGACCGGCAAAAGGGCGCCAATATTCCTGTACTACCAACGACTAACTAACGGTATTTCTTATCATTTTTGATCATATCCTCCACCCTTATTATTTAAAAATTTATACATTTCATCAACAAGATGTGCGCAGCGAGCCCGTACATCTTCACTGTTCAATCTCCATGTACGGCCTGCATTCTCAGACACAAAATCATCTTTAGCCGAAGCAACTTGATATTGCAGAGCTTGTCTATAAAGCGTATGCACAACTGGTACCAAATATTTACATGACAGTAGCGCATTTTTTGCTGTACTGCCATGAGAGCCCAAAAAGCATCACAATCTAAATTATCAAAAGCGTTCTTCAAAGTCTCTGAATAAGACCTGTGATAAACAGGGCTTGCAAGAATAACATCGTCAGCGTCTGCGATTGTTTTGACAAATGTATACACTTTAGCATCGCAATGGTAATAACTTATAAAAACAATAACTTTTTTAAATGACTCCTCAACGGCGTATGAATATAAGCACGTTTTTCTCGTCATTTTTTAAGGTATTAAACTCTTCCAATCTACCGAACTTACTCTTAAATTGTAGCCGAATGATTTTAATAAACCTATATTATTTTAAAAACTCAATAAATAATATTGAGACTACAATCAAAGACACTTCTTTTCAATATTAAGCAAGTTTTGTAACCTATATTGTTATCTCCATAGAAGTAAAACAGCCTCTATGGACGATGAGTAGCTAAGCCTTCACAGCTAGTGCTTTACAAGCGCTTTTATAACACTCACTCTGCCCCAAACATAGGATTGCATTTTATTAAATAACCCACGCGCATATAATTAAAGATAGAAACGATTAAGCTTGCACCAATCATGCCAAACCAATAGCCAATAAAGCCATATTCAAAAAAATGCGCCATTAGCGCTCCCCCAAATAGGCCTAACCCCCAATAACTTATTGCTACAACAATTGTTGACCAAAACGTATCAAGCAAGCCCACAAGTATGCCATTGAGCATAGCACCTAAAGTGCCAAAAGCAAAAGACAATAAGATGAACGGAAGCAACTTCCAAGAGAAAACAACAACGCGTTCTGAAGAAATATTAAAGATGGTTGTAAGGATGAATCCATAAGAGAGATAAACAATCCCTGATAAAAACAAGACATAAGTTACAGCAAAAACAGTGACATTCATACGCAATTGTTTTAGAGCCATATTATTCCTATCTGCTCTATACCACGCTGCTATTGTTGCGGCTGCGCTGGAAATCCCCAAAGCCACCACAGAAATAAGCATATCGAGACGCATCCCTATCGTATGCGCGGCCAAAGATTCGACCCCATAAACCGTAATCATAAATGCAATGACCGAAGGAAAGCCCTCCGCAATAAGAATACGTATACCAATGGGTAGCCCTACTCGCAGCAATTTTATTATTCGTGAAATCTCTAACTTTTGTCTCAAATAATTAAAGCGAAAAGAATGAAAAGCAGAATTGCGGGACAAAATTATTGCTGCTGCAATAACAATCAAAATACGGATCAAACTGCTCGCAATTCCTGCACCAAAGACACCTAATCCGCTTATAGAACCTATACCAAAAATAAGCGGCCAAGAGATAAGAAAATTCACAAGGATAGCCGCAAGCATAACCCAGGTTAACGGCTTTGGATTACCAATTGCTGACAGTAATCCCCGGCTATTCACATAAAGATAAAAAAACACCACCCCTATAGCAGCACCACTATTATATTCCTGCGCTATATTGGCAATTGTCCCATCTTGGCCGAGAAAACACAAAATATTCCTCGTGTTGAGTAAAATGATCGCACTCACCGTTCCAATCAAAAGGGAAAGCCCTATTCCTTGATCAAACCATGCCTTTAATGCATATCTATCTTGTCTACGAAAACTTTCCGCAAGTTTTGGTGCAACCGCGGTAATAATACCTAGCCCAAACAACATAACAAAACTAAATATACTCAGAGCTAACATTGTACCACTCAAGGCTTGCACGCCTAAATGCGCTACAAGCGCTGCTTCTGTGAAGGAAATCATCATCTGAGAGATAAACCCAACAGCCAGTGGCATGCCAAGAGATAGCAATTGCTTCATCACAACAAACATTGTGAATACCCTTCCATATTGAAAAGTGTATGAAGCTCGGATCTTTTAAACAAAACAATTGATTTGTTCCGTAAAATCTTTCCATCGCAAGTCTTGTGTAAAAGATGCATAATGAGAACGCATTAAGGTAAGAGGAGAAGCGCAATGCGCCTTATTGTTTTTTTTGGAATGCCATGCGTTTTTTGTACAACATTATACCCCCAAGCAGTTACAGTCGGTGATACAATACTCTTAGCAAGCGTTTGTTCGTCTTGCACATCCATTTTCAGTATTTTCAATAAAATTTTTTGGTACGGTTGGTGGGATTTGAACCTACGACCTCTGGTGCCACAAACCAGCGCTCTAACCAACTGAGCTACAACCGCATAAAAAGAAAATGTATCATAAATGTTCACGATTTCGTAAACATTTATTCTTATGCTTATGTGACATAAGGAAAATCAACAAAGTTTGCAAGCCCCTTTAAAAAAATCTCGCAATTTTTTGTGAAGAAAAAAGCGTTTTTTACAAAGGAAATTTTGCCCAATGCTCAAGACTATGATCACGATAGCCTTTTATGTTATCAACGCCATCTTGTTGCATCATCTGCAAAATCTCTTGCAGAATAGTTATGACAAGATCTGGACCTTCATAAACCATCCCACTGTATAATTGAATCAAATCTGCACCAGCTTTTACTTTTTCCAAAGCAGTCTGTGCATCCTTTACACCGCCAACGCCAATGATTGCAATCTCCTTCCCTAATTTTTGACGCATTTTTGCAAGCATAATAGTAGAACGCTCAAAGAGTGGACGTCCAGAAAGCCCACCCTCTTCATTACGGAAGTGACTATTACTAAGACCTTGGCGTGAAAGAGTTGTGTTAGAAACAATCAGCCCATCAAAATCAGAAAGTTTTATTTCTTCAGCAACATCATCTAATTCTTTCTCTGATAAATCGGGAGCAATTTTTAAAAAAATGGGAATGGAGAATCCGTGCTTGTTCTCTTGCTCATTTCGCTCTTGCGAAATTGCACTCAACAAAAGATGCAAACTGTCACGGGCCTGTAAATCACGTAAACCTGGTGTATTAGGAGAAGAAATATTAACCGTAAAATAATCAGCAACATCATAAAAATGAGCAATACCAACAGTATAATCATCAATCTTATCGACCGTATCCTTATTGGCTCCAATGTTGACTCCTATAACACCAGTTTTTTTACACGCACGCAATCTATTGTAAACAACTTGATGTCCATCATTATTAAAGCCCATTCTATTAATAATCGCTTCATCTTCTTTTAAACGAAAAAGCCGTGGTTTAGGATTTCCAATCTGAGGGTTTGGTGTCACTGTCCCAATTTCAGTAAAACCAAATCCTAACCGAAAAATACCATCTACAACCTCTGCATTTTTATCAAACCCCGCTGCAAGACCAATAAAATTTTCAAACTCAAGACCAGCAACAGTTACACACAAACGTTTATCGACAACCTTTTGACAACCATTTAATCCACTTTTCAGCCCGAGAATCGCTAAACCGTGTGCTTGCTCTGGATCCAACATAAATAAGGCAGAACGGCCAATACAATGAAAAAAACTCATCAATCCTTCTCCACAACATAAAAATGATCCATCGCACCTCACCTATATCTTTTAACACAAAAGATTACTAATCAAAGAGAGCATATTATCCAAATAATACTGCTCTCTTCTATAAGAAACTTCAGCATAAAAATCCATTAATAACCATACACATTTATATTGATGCATACCGTGTAAAAACTTTTTATTCTTTAAAAAACGTTTCTCTTTTTCGACATTTTTTAAAGATTAAAATATGAATCCTAATCTTATAAAATTCAGCATGAATTGGAACATCAATGGCTCTTACCATAGTCATGGTTTTATGACGCCTTATGCAGGCACGCTCATAATTTTCTTAAAAATGCAGGCAAATTATCTCTATTCCCAAAGTTCCTTTGTGTAATATTGTTTTCAATAGAAACAAAGCTTGTTCTATAAAGCTATTTTTTCCTAGCATTTATAGGATACATGGTTCATAAAATCATCTAAATTCATACTATTGTTGCACTATTTATGAGCAACAGAATGTTCAATCAATTTGTACTCTATTGATAATCTGCGTTGTTTTCTTTACCATTTCTGATGTATTAAATACAATTTTGCATCTATTAAGTGCTCTGCCTAACATATATTTTAAGTAATGACAGTTGATTATTGAACTCAAACATTATGCCAACGACTTCCAAACCAAAATGATCTTGCAAACCCTAGAGCTCTGCTATTTATAAACTGATACAATCTTCCAGCAGATGAAATGTGTTTCTTCCATCCGAATTATCGCCATTTTAGCTCATGTAACCCAATACAAATAGCTTTTAGATAAGCCATAATGCCCTCCTAATTGCTATTATCGCTTACTAAATTAAGAGGAATTAAATTATAAGTTTTACTCCTGTCTCATCTATCTATTTCTTCTATCAGTGCTGAAATATATTTTTTATTCCTAAATTCTCTTTTTATGACAAAATGTTATGCTAATATATGCACTTCATTTGAAAAGCTTTCTGATAGCTCAACTTTCAACACTACTCATTTTGTAGTATTGTGTAAAAATCTCTCTTTTTAATGTTATCATAAAGATCTTGAGGAAATTATATAAATTAAGCTACAGTTTTCTACTTTCTGTTGAAAAAGCAGATATAGTTTTTATCAAAAAAGCTTTTTTCTAGGAAATATTCTATGTACATTCAAATAGAGCCCTAAAGCTCTTTATTAAACCTTATAAAGTTCTTTGAAAATAATATTAATATCGTAATATAATCCTAAAAATAAAATCTGCCCTTTCCTTTTTCATCAAAAGCGGTAAGTAAATTACCGTATATCGCTTATATAAAGGGGAAAACGCAATGCTTAAAGAATTCAAAGAATTTGCCCTAAAAGGTAATATGATTGATCTTGCTATCGGTGTGATTATAGGGGGTGCTTTTGGTAGCTTGGTCAACTCAATTGTCAATGATATTTTTATGCCAATCATTGGGCTGATTACAGGTGGGATTGATTTTTCTAATATGTTTATTCAACTTGCTGGCGAAAAACAAGCAACATTGAGTGCCGCCAAAGCAGCTGGAGCAACCATTAGCTATGGACACTTTATTACTTTACTTATCAATTTTCTCATTATTGCTTGGGTTCTTTTTTTATTCGTTAAGGCTATGAATAAAATTCGTAGAAAAGAAGAAGAAAGCCCCAAAAAAACGTCTTCAGAAGAACAACTTTTAGCAGAAATTAGAGATCTTTTGGCTAAGAAAAAATAATTTTATGCAAGATTTACATCATGGAACACGAGGAAAAAACATTTCCACAGTTGTTCCATGATTGGGTTTTGAGAACAGTAAAAATTGTCCCCCTCTTTCTTCCACCATTGCTTTACACATTGGGAGGCCTAAACCTGTTCCCATAAAAGCGCTATCACCAGATCGTCCATCTTTGCGCTCTACTTGACCATAAGGTTGCAGTGCCTGTATAATCTCTTCTTCGTTCATCCCTATACCATTATCACTCACTGAAATTTTTACACGTTCTTTTCTATAAGAAACGTGAACAATAATCTGTCCACCCAAAGGTGTAAAACGAATAGCATTGGAAAGAAGATTCCATATAATCTGGCGAAACACTTGTTGTGATACAGGAATAAATGGAACGTGAGGTGGAGCAACAATACGCATGATAATGCCATTCTGATTGGCTTGAGTTTCAAGAAAAGCTATCGTCGCACGTAAACAAGATATTACATCAAATGTTTCAGAAATAAGGGAAGAATCAATCTGGTTATCGGAACCAGAATAATTTATCTTGGAGCACTCTAGTAATTGATTAATAAGCAATAATATATGTTTTCCAGAGGAAATAATATCGCGTAAATATCCATGATAGCGCTCATTTTCTATCGAACCAAAACGGCCTTCTCTCATAATTTCTGCAAAACCAATAAGAGCATTCAAAGGTGTTCGTATTTCATGAACAACTCCAACGATTTTATCCTCTTCTGCTTTTTTTTCTCCTGATGGAACTGTTTGTGTCCTATCACGCAACATAACAGCATAATTGCCTTGCTTTGCCAAAAATACAATCGTTATCAAAACGGTTATATTTTTATGATTTTTTGTCATTAAATCAGCGGTTTCACTGCGATTTAAAACCTGATTTTTTCCCTCCATACGGATTGATTTAAAATACTTTTCAACCAAAAGTCGGCTTTGCAAAGTAAATAATGAAGAGAATGGTTGTCCTCGTAGTTCATTTATTTCATAACCCATTAATGCTAAGGCTGCCCTACTCGCTGATTGAACAAAGCCCTCTTCATCCAACCATAAAACACCATTTGTTGCTGTATCCAACAATGATAAAACTGCAGCGGGCTCTTTTACGAGAGCTTGTTCTATAGCATTTACCGGCAATGTTTGTGCATATGGTAACTGAATAGCTGTTTCTTCAACTAAATTTTCTTCTTTTACCGATGAATTCAATTCATCACGCAATTGCTCTGCAATTTCACGAAAAGCTGAGCGTTCTATCTCCGTAAGACATGGCATTTCTGTTTCTAGCTTTTCATTTCTTTTTTCTTGGACTTTTTTTTGTATTTTTAAAACACCAAAGCCACGAAACCCCTTAAGCTGCTTTTTAACATCAAAAATTGGCAAAGCTGACAATTCAACATCAAGCCATTGTAAGCAACCATCAACAGGCCATTGAACAATCTCTTTACTCCAAGGCATAGCCGCTTCAATAAAACGACTGAGAACCAGATATCGATCATCATTAAATTGATGAGCAAGCTCATGAAAACTACACCCTAAAATAGAAGAAGAGAGAGGACCAACAACTTCAGCTAGCTCTTTTGAGACTTCACAAAACAAACCATTGTGATCGATTTCCCACGTAAAAGGCCGTGGCAAAAGCTCTGGTGTAAAACGAAAAGCTTCTTGCTGACATTTTAATTCATTTGTATTTAACTTTAACTCATCTGCTTTTAATGGCATAACTAAAACTAAAAAGTGTTGAATTTTCTCTCAAATGAATAATGCTAATTTGTTTACAATTATCTATTCTGGTTAAAATAACTTGATATCTCATATCAATTGTCTGTAGCAAAATTTTGACTGTTTCATCAACAAAACAAGAATAAAAAGAAGCTTCCAGCTCTTGTTGCTTATTCACCCATTATTGTAATAAATCTTGTTACAATAATGGTAACATCTCCCTCGCATAAATAGTACTCAAAAAGAATACACTTATTTTACGCATTCATGCGCCTGTTTTGAAAAGATATCTCTCAAGATCCGCAAGCTTATTTTACGACAGTATCCGTAAATGGTGTAATGTAAAGGTCCCTATAGAGGATATCAAGGCATTGTGCACTACCATTTTTATGCTTATAAAAGAGCTTGTTAGCACCATCATTATACTAATTTCAGCCCCTAATGTTACCAATAGTTCTCGGCATTTGAAGGCGTTCATAAGAAGCCTTTTTATTTTTTAACTTTTTTACTCGTACATTATTATGATACGCAAGAAAATGTTTTTAATTGTTTCAACAGAAACAGATTTGAAATGAGAAAATCTTACAATGTTTGAGACTTTTATTCACTGTGAATAATGATAAATTACTATAAATCAATATACTGCATTATAAAAATCTCTTTTTCAAATAAAGCTTCTCGTAAGAACATCTTTCTTGAGCCAATAATATCAAATGATAATAAATTCAGCGTGACGCTTTAAAGTATCCTATGCAACAGAACTTGCATATTGGGCATTTTTCTTATGATGCTCTCAATAATCTCCCAAAGATCTTTCTTTCATTAGAATCGCTACAAAAGAAAAAACAAAAAATATGCCACCGCACTATTTTATTAAAAAATTTCTCTGTAAAAAAGAGAACACAAATCATCTGTCCTCATATAAAGATTTGTTTAATTTCTTTATATTCCAGATCATTTAGAAATGTTAAAAATATCTCATAATCTCCTTTGATATCAGCTTGTTTACCTTATCAGAAGTCTTAATACAAAAGATCGCTTTTTCTTTATTACTCTCCATTTAAATTTTTAATATTATATAAAAAATAAAACAAGCACATTTAAATAATGACTGTCAGATATTTAAAAAATTGCATATTTTTAAATGTGTTTGTTTATTTTCCTTCATTGAGTAGAATTTCACGTTTTCCAACATGATTAGCGGCTCCAACAATGCCTTTTTCTTCCATCCGCTCGACGAGAGAAGCTGCTTTATTATAGCCGATTGAAAGTCGGCGCTGAATATAAGATGTTGAACATTTTTTATCACGCATAACAATTTTTACAGCTTGGTTATAAAGTTCCTCACCCTCTTCATCAAAATTTTCTTCCTCAGAATTTCCAGCAGCTGAATCAGCAGAAGTATCCTCTTTGTTATCGTCTTCATTATCTGTTACCGTTGCTAAATAATCAGGTTTACCTTGCATTTTTAGATGTGCAACGATGGATTCAACTTCTTCATCAGAAACAAAAGGTCCATGAACGCGCACAATGCGTCCACCACCAGCCATATGAAGCATATCCCCCTGACCTAAAAGCGTTTCAGCACCTTGTTCACCCAAGATCGTACGACTATCAATTTTTGATGTTACTTGAAAAGAAATGCGGGTAGGAAAGTTCGCTTTAATTGTACCTGTGATAACATCAACAGAAGGACGTTGCGTTGCCATAATAAGATGAATACCTGCCGCACGCGCCATTTGCGCTAAGCGCTGAATGGCATTCTCTATCTCTTTCCCTGCCACCATCATAAGATCAGCCATCTCATCAACAATCACAACAATATAAGGAAGCTGCGTGAGATCCATGGCTTCTTCATGATAAAGCATTTCCCCTGTTTCCTTATCAAAACCCGACTGAACAGTACACATGATCGTTTCGCCTTTTTGAGCGGCAAGTGCAACGCGTGCATTAAAACCATCAATATTACGCACACCCAACTTAGCCATTTTGCGATAACGCTCTTCCATTTCACGAACCGCCCATTTTAAAGCTGTTACTGCTTTTTTGGGATCTGTGACAACGGGTGTTAAAAGATGTGGAATGCCATCATAAACAGAGAGCTCTAACATTTTAGGATCAACCATGATCAAACGACACTGCTTTGGTGTCATACGATAAAGAATCGACAAAATCATTGTATTAATTGCAACAGACTTGCCTGATCCTGTTGTTCCTGCAACCAATAAATGAGGCATTTTTGCTAATTCTGCAATGACCGGTTCACCATTAATCCCCTTCCCCAAAGCAAGAGCAAGTTTAAATTCACTTTCACGAAAAGAACGTGTTTGGATTAATTCCCGTAAATAAACGGTTTCACGAACCGCATTGGGTAACTCAATCCCGATAACATTCCGTCCAGGAATTACAGCAACGCGTGTAGAAATAGCAGACATAGAACGCGCAATATCATCAGAAAGATTAATAACGCGTGATGATTTTACACCCGCAGCGGGTTCAAATTCATACATTGTTACCACTGGCCCTGGATGAACATGGATAACTTCACCCTTAATGCCAAAATCTTCCAAAACACTTTCTAAAAGTCCAGCACCACGTTCTAATGTTTCTTGAGGAATCATCGTACCTTCATGAAAAACAGGTTCCTGTAATAAGTTGATCGGAGGAAATTCATAAACATCACAGTCAATAGATTGAATATTTTGCATAAAAGCAGAATCATAATTACCTAATGGCATACGAGTAGATTGCAATGTTTTAGTTTTACTGTTTGCTTGCATCACAGAAAAATCTTTTGAATTCTTTTTGACGGCTTTGTTTATACAATCAACAGTATTATTGGCGACAATATTATTGGTATTTTCAGTCTCTATACTAGCCCCTGCATCACTTAACGCCCCTGTATTACTTAACGTATGAGCAGAATCTTCAACAGAAAGCTTAGAATGACACTCTTTAGTAGTATCATTATTTGTATGCATTAAATCAGAAATTTTCTCAACACCTCGCATCCTTTCCGCTGGAGATTCTGATGTAATTGAATCATAGAGTTGTGGAAAGCGGTATTCAAGAACACGGTAAAGAGCAGTTATTGACTCATCAAAGGCTGTGGGAATATCCGGTGTAATTTCATTTGTCGTGTCAATTGATGTTCCATCCTCTTTTGATATTTGAGTCTCCACATGTTCAAATATCAAAGATTCACACTCAAAAAATGCATCATCAGAAAGATGCAACGCAGGTTTTATTTTTTGTAGCACATTTTCCACTTGTAATTTATGTTCTTGTTTATCCTCCTCAAGTGGAATATTTGCTGACGGCATACGAGTAGTTTGACGTGACAACTGCTTCAAAACCGTTGAATGACAAACTGATGTTTTATTCTCTATTGATTGAGGATTAATGACTTTTTTTGTCGAAAGAATATTTGTTGTTTTCTTGTTACAACGTACAATATCTGTATCTGTAATTTTTTTTTGATCTTGCTTCGTAAAAATTTTAAACTGTTTTGCAAAAACTGGATCTGTTTCTATACGACGACGCAAAATCTCAACTTCTGGGGTTCTCGTGAAACGGACGTTTTTTCCGAGAGCAAATGCCTTTTTCCACACTTCCGGATAAGGAAATATCTCAGTAATCTTAACAGATAAATCTTCTCTTGATGCACCTTCCGTACTATCATCAGAAAAAGAAGACGTAGAAATAGATTTTGTTTTCGAATTATGCATGGCACCCAACAAATTTATAGCAATGAGAAAAATAACCTTTTCAAAAAGAATTCGTAGAAACTATCATACGAAGGTTAATAACCTTTTGCTGATGGTTACTTTTTAATGAAAAAAATAATGCCATAATGCATATTCATAATCTGCCTTTTGCATATTTACGATATAAATTACTCAGTTTATGGTGTCATAGAGCTCGTATTTCATTTGTTTTGAAGAAAACTTCATGATAAAAAAGCTTCAAGAAAATTGTCTATGCCTCTCTTTCTCTCCCTTTTCATAAAAGAAACTAGTCTCAATAATACAATAAGCATTGCTCTATTGAATTCTCCATGCTCAATTATCACGATATAATCTAATTCCTCACGTTTTTATAAGATTATCCTTGTTATCCTCGTTTAAAAAGGCTTAGACTAAGACAATCATAATTACATAAATACAAATAGAAAAAAGGGAGTGAATTATGTTTAATAAACGGAAATTTTATATCAATGGTCTATGGGATGAGCCAAGCACTCCTCACGATTTTGACGTCATTAATCCATCAACAGAGGAGGCTTGTGCTGTCATTAGCCTTGGAAGTACAAAAGATGCCGATAAAGCAATTAATGCGGCTAAAGAAGCGTTTCAAAAATGGAAAACAACGTCACCAAATGAGCGTCTTGGATTTGTTGAAAAAATTCTAGAGATCTACGAAAAACGTTCCAAAGACATGGCAAAAACCATTTCAATGGAAATGGGAGCACCGATTGATATGGCGCTTAATGCGCAAACTGCAACAGGAAGTTCCCATATTCGCAATTTTATCGAAGCTTATAAAGAGTTTTCGTTCCAAGAAACTTTAATAAAGGGAAATGAGCAAGCAATCCTTCACTACGATCCTATCGGCGTCGTAGGATTAATTACGCCATGGAATTGGCCCATGAATCAAGTAACTCTTAAAGTTATTCCTGCTCTCTTGGCTGGCTGTACCATGGTGTTAAAGCCCTCTGAAATTGCGCCTCTTTCTGCTATGCTTTTTGCTGAATTTTTAGATGAAGCCGCACTTCCAGCCGGTGTTTTTAATTTAATCAATGGTGATGGTGCGACTGTCGGCTCTTACCTCTCTGCACATCCAGATTTAGAAATGATCAGCTTTACTGGTTCAACTAGAGCAGGAAAAGATATTTCTAAAAATGCCAGCGCTACTTTAAAAAGAGTCTGTCTGGAACTTGGGGGAAAAGGAGCGAATATTATCTTTGCTGATGCCGACTCAGATGCTGTTCAACGTGGTGCACGACATTGCTTTTATAATAGTGGACAAAGTTGTAATGCACCGACTCGTATGCTTGTGGAACAGAGCATCTATGACAAAGCCGTGAAAATAGCCAAAGATATTGCAGAAACAACAAAAGTAGGACCAAACTGCCAAGAAGGAAATCATATTGGGCCCGTTGTTTCAAAAAAACAATATGATAAAATTCAAGATCTTATCCAATCGGGAATTGATGAAGGTGCAACTCTTGTTGCAGGCGGGACTGGTTTACCAAAAGGAATGGAACGCGGTTATTATGTCCGTCCAACAGTCTTTGCTGATGTAAAACCTCATATGCGTATTTTTAAAGAAGAAATCTTTGGTCCAGTTCTCTCGATTCTTTCTTTTAGTACAGAAGAAGAAGCCGTCGCTTTAGCGAATGAGACTGAGTATGGTCTTACAAACTATATTCAATCGCAAGATCGCAACAAATGTCGTCGTATTGCGGAACAAGTACGCTCTGGTATGGTAGAAGTTAATGGACATGGATTACCCAGTGGAAGCTACTTTGGAGGTGTAAAATTTTCTGGGCGCGCTCGTGAAGGAGGACATTGGGGAATTAAAGAATTTCTCGATAGTAAAGCAATTTCGTACTGGTAAAATCTTATTAAAAACTTAATAGGAATCGTATGGTAATACAGAAAATAACGGATGAAGGTGCTCTTGGGCAACGTCTTGATCAGTGGCTCGCAAAACAATATCATGATGTGCTCTCACGTTCGCGTTTGCAAACCCTCATCCGTGAAGGCTGTCTTAAAATTGATGGTCAATTCATAAAGGAACCAAAAACAAAATTAAAACCTAACCAAATAATTGAATTGGAAATGCCGGACCTTCGTGATGCAGAACCTAGCGCTGAAGCCATTGCATTGGACATTCTTTTTGAAGATGATCATATCATTGTTATTAACAAACCAGCTGGTCTTGTTGTTCATCCTGGGAATGGAAATTGGACCGGTACATTGGTTAATGCCCTTATTTACCACTGTGGGAATAGTTTATCTGGTATAGGTGGTGTTAAACGCCCTGGTATTGTCCATCGTCTTGATAAAAATACAAGCGGTGTTATGGTTGTTGCAAAAAACGATCTAGCTCATAAAAGTCTCAGTGCTCAATTTTCTGATCATGGACGTACCTGCGCATTAGATCGACGCTACCATGCCTTGATTTGGGGAACACCTCAGCGCAATGTCTGGACAATTGATGCATCACTTGGCCGTTCGCCCTATAACCGGACAAAGCAAGCTGTCATCCATAACCAAACCCCTTATGCTCGTCATGCTGTTACACATGTTTCTCTGCTTGAAAAATATGGCTCTCATGCAGACTCAACATCTTTTGCTAGCCTTCTGGAATGTCGCTTGGAAACTGGACGCACCCATCAAATCCGTGTTCATATGACTCATATAGGGCATCCACTCATAGGCGATACAGTTTATGGAAACGCTTTTAAAACAAAATCAAACATATTCAACCCCACTATTAGAAATGCAATCGATCAATTCAACCGACATGCACTCCATGCTGCAAGTCTTACTTTTGAACATCCTTCTACCGGTAAAGTTATGTCGTTTTCCGCACCACTGCCTCAAGATATGGCTAAACTTATTGAGCTTTTTAAAAAAATGAATTGAAACTTTTCCCCTTCTCAAGATTTCACAATAAAATATCTTTTTTTGAACAAAATTGAAAAATATGCTAAAGTGAGGTTATGAGGATAGTTAGCTATCTAAAACATAGAATTTGCCTTATCAGGGAATTCAGACAAAAGGAGGGTGCTATATGGCCCATATGAATTTATTATCAGTAATGACAGGTGATGGTGGTTTAAACCGTTACTTGGAAGAAGTGCGTCGTTTTCCAATGCTTGAGCCAAAAGAAGAGTATATGTTAGCTCAGCGTTACCGTGAGCATAATGATCTAAAAGCTGCGCATAGGCTAGTAACCAGCCATTTGCGTCTCGTAGCTAAAATCGCGATGGGATATCGGGGCTACGGACTTCCCATTGGGGAAGTCATTTCAGAAGGCAATGTTGGACTCATGCAAGCTGTTAAACGTTTCGAACCAGAGCGGGGTTTTCGTCTTGCAACCTATGCAATATGGTGGATTAAAGCGTCAATCCAAGAATATGTATTGCGCTCTTGGAGTTTGGTGAAAATGGGGACAACAGCTAATCAAAAGCGCTTGTTTTTCAACCTTCGTAAGTTAAAAAGTAAACTTCAAGCACTTGATAGTGGTGATCTCAATGCAGAACAAGTGAAAGAAATTGCAACCCAGTTGAATGTCACAGAAGATGAAGTTGTATCAATGAATCGTAGGCTTGGTGGTGACACTTCACTCAACGCACCAATTCGAACAAAAGAAGGGGAAAACAGTGAGTTGCAAGATTGGTTGGTGGATGAATCTAACGATCAAGAACAAATTTTAATTGAAAAAAGTGAATTAGAAAATCGCCGTTCCATGCTCATAAATGCCATGGACAATCTCAATGAACGCGAAAAGCGTATATTTAAAGCGCGTCGTTTAAACGATGTACCACTAACCCTAGAAGAACTCTCTGGTGAATTTAATATTAGTCGAGAACGAGTAAGACAAATTGAAATGCGTGCATTTGAAAAAGTGCAAAACTCTATCAAAGATTCTACTTTATCTCAAAGTCAAGTATAAAACCTAGAGTTAAGTATAAAGCCAATGGTTTGCACATTCTTTAAATGTGAAAATGAAAAAAAGCATGCCTTGGCTTTATACTTGTAAATTGGTCTATCGAATTCTTTAAGTTATTGATATGTAAAGATTTAGTGAATGTATGTGGTATATAATTGATAAAGACGGTCGTAGAAAATTCTTCACAGTCGTTTATTTTTTTGCATCTATGTTTTATTTTTTTGACCAAGAACTGTTAACTTATCTTGTTGTGCAAGCCATTGTCCAATAACTTCATTAAAAATAGACTTACCTGTTGGTCCTTTTGCAAAGGTTAATTCACTTATACGCCCGTTTTTATCCGTTAACACCAAACGCATCCAATCTAATTCTCGCATCAATTGTAAATTTCGATCAAGAAATGGATGATTTCCACTCAATGCGACAAGAAAAAAGTCATCGTTAATCTTTGCAGCAATGGTTCTTGTTAAAGCCTGTCCAATGGATTGTTCACTTGCTTTAAAGGTTAATGCTTGAACATTGCTTATAGCTTTACCTGAAAATTTATCAGAAAGAATAAAAACAAGGTCCATAATATATGCAGCAGGAAATGACTGATCGGTATTACGACGTAAAATTAACCGTAATGATACCCCTTCATCAGGAATTGTTATATCACCTTGTATAGTTGTTTCTTCTGGAGCCCCCTTCACTTGAGACTCTTTTATAAGCGTCCAGCGAGCACTTCCCGTTGCTATCTTTTCTGCATCATAATTTGTACGTGCTTGATAGAAAACAGCTTCACCTGATTTTTCAAGCGATTGCAAATTGCTATCAACAACTGTTGAGAGTACTTCTTCATCCGAAGAATCTATCGCTTGTTTTAAACCAACATCAATTTCACTTCCATCCTCTAATAAGCGTTGTGTTAACTTTCTCTTAATTGGAAATGCCTTTGGTACTCTGTGAGAAGCTTGAAGATTTTCTTCTAAAAACTGATGATCATTTGATACAAATACACGCTCACCAACAAAAAAAATACCAACAAGTAAAACAACAAAACTAACAACAGAAACAGCACTTATCACAATACGCCTTTGCACTAACGATTTATTAGCACGACGTAAAGCCTGAGAAAAAATGTGCGAAACAATATGCGGATTATCTTCCTGCGAAGGAGAAATCTTTAACACACTGCTATTAACATGCTGAGAAGGCACATCAGTCTCCATATTAACAGGCTCTGCATCTGGTATATCTGATACACAAAGCTCAACAAATACCTTGTTATCCTTTGAACGTGTAACAAAATCTTGCTTTCTTTTTATGTTTACCTCTGACAATTCATTATTTTTTGGTAATATAGTTTTTTTTGTATATTTCTTATCTTCATTTATATTTGTGGGATTCCACCCAATAACTGAAGAAAGCCGTTTCTTTTCAACTGCTAAATATTCTCCTTCAACAGTTGCAATAGAACTTTGAAGAATCTTTCTTTGTTCATCCGCTATTGCTTGTGGTATTTTTGCTGTTACAAATTGATGTTCTAGTGTTTCGGTAGCCCGCTTATAAATCCGCTTACGCACTTGTGGTGTAATATTATTTTGTGCATTAATTGTCTTTTTTAAGATTCCAACGAAATCTACCATTTCCTCTATAATCTCTCTTAAACTGAGAAAAAATCAATAGTAAAGCCAAAAAACTTTATTTTAGCCTTCTAAATTGGTTGCCATTTAATATTGGTACAACTATTGCAATAATGTAAAATGAATATGAAAAATAAACAATGCTATTTTGCACCTTTCTTTTACGTGCTCTTAAAAACTTTTTTGTAAAAAGATACAAAAACGAACAGAGAGCATATATAGAAATCTAAAAACAATAATCAATTAACAAAGGGATCCGTAATAAGAATAGTATCTTCACGCTCTGGACTTGTGGATAATAAAGCCACTTTTGTATTAATCAGTTCTTCAATATAGCGTATATATTTAATAGCCTGCACTGGTAAATCTTCCCACCTCAATGCATGTGCTGTTTCTTCCTTCCAACCTTCTAATGTTGCATAAATAGGCTTCACCCGATCCTGAGCTCCCATGGAAGAAGGTAAATAATCAATCCTTTTACCATCAAGCTCATAACCAATACAAATTTTTATTTCATCCAAACCATCTAAAACATCAAGTTTTGTCAATGCTATACCTTGAACACCGCAAATTGTTACCATCTGACGTACTAAGACAGCATCAAACCAACCACATCGACGCTTTCGACCCGTTACAACACCAAATTCATGTCCACGCACTCCTAGAAATTCACCAATATCATTTATCTGCTCTGTCGGGAACGGCCCTTCTCCAACGCGTGTAGTATAAGCTTTTGCAATACCCAAAACATAATGAATTGCATCAGGTCCCATCCCCGAACCTGTACATGCTTGCCCAGCAACTGTATTAGATGACGTTACATAAGGATAAGTTCCAAAATCATTATCTAATAAAGCACCTTGCGCACCTTCAAAAAGAATGTGTTTCCCTCCTCGATAACCTTCATCTAAAAGACGCCACGTACAATCCATAAAGGGCAAAATTTTATCCGCAACTTGCATCAATTCATCATAAAGTGCTCGAGAATCAATCTCTGAAACACCCATCCCACGACGCAAAGCATTATGATGCCTCAAAAGCCGCTCAATCTTAGCCATAAGTGTATCTTTTTCTGCTAAATCCATCACTCGGATAGCACGACGTCCCACCTTATCTTCATAAGCCGGTCCAATACCACGCTTTGTTGTACCAATCTTTAAACCAGATAAACCGCTTTCTCGAATTGCATCAAGATCACGATGCAAAGAAAGAATCAAAGGAGCATTTTCAGCAATACGCAAAATTTCTGGTGTGATTTTTACACCCTGATTACATAGTTTTTTTACTTCTGCAACAAAATGATGAGGGTCAACAACAACACCATTACCAATAATTGATAACTTGCCACGCACTAAACCAGACGGTAAAAGTGATAATTTATAACTGACTCCATCAACAACCAATGTATGGCCAGCATTATGCCCCCCCTGATATCTCACCACGATATCTGCTCGCTCAGACAACCAATCTACAATTTTACCTTTGCCTTCATCACCCCATTGTGTACCGACAACAACTACATTGGCCATAACTTTCTCCGTCGTGTTTGGTCAAAAAAACCAGCATTCAAAAACAAACTCTTCTTTATAACGAAACCTTAGAGCAAGTGCGACTCCTCATTTCAGATTTTTCTCAATCTTCAAGTGATTAAATTTTCAAATTTATGATAATAAAGATAAGCAAATACCCAAATATTTTAAATCTGTCATTTTCGCTACAAAAAGTAAAAACATTAGAGATTTTAATTTGTGCGTATCCAACACCTGACAAAGCATTCATTCCCCGTCTTAATCTTTTACAATTCATGTAATATTTAGAGGCTGTTTGTCTGATACAAGAATACGAAAGATCATCATAATCTCTCGTATCCTTTTTTGTTTAAAAACACGTTTTGAAAATCACCAGTAATTATTTAAAGCTGTGCTTTTTCAACTTGGAACGCCCACTCAAGCCATTGTGTTAAAATTTCAAGATCGGAAGCCTCAATTGTTATACCCGCCCAAATTCGAAGCCCAGGAGGAGCATCGCGATACGAACCGATATCATAAGCAACCCCTTCCTCATCAAGACGCTTCACAACCGCTTTTATAAAAGATACTCGCCTTTCCGTATCCAAAGCAGTAATCACTGGATCCACAATATCTAAACAAATAGAGGTGTTAGAACGCACTTCAGGATCTTTTGCCAAATATTCTAACCATGGCGTTTTGCGAACAAAAGCATCAAGTACAGAAAAATTTTTCTCAACCCGTGCTCTTAATGCCGCTGCACCTCCTAGAGATTTTGCCCACTTCAACCCATCAAGGAAATCCTCAACACAAAGCATAGAAGGTGTATTGATGATCTTTCCTTTAAAAATATCTTCGTTCAATTTTCCATTTTTTGTCATATAGAAAAGTTGAGGCATAGGCCAAGCTGGAACATGATTCTCAAGCCTCTCAACAGCACGAGGACTTAAAATCACCATACCATGTGCAGCCTCGCCTCCCAAAACTTTCTGCCATGAAAAAGTAACAACATCTAATTTTGAAAAATCAAGATATTGCGCAAAAGCTGCCGATGTTGCATCACAAATGGTCAATCCAGCCCGCTTATGCGGAATGAAATCCGCATTAGGAATACGCACACCAGAAGTTGTCCCATTCCATGTAAAAACAACATCCCGATCAAAGTCAAGTTGTGTTAAATCTGGTATTTCACCATAAGGAGCTTCAAAACGACGCACATCAGAAAGCTTTAATTGCTCGACAACATCTTTATTCCACCCAAACCCAAAACTTTCCCACGCTGCCATATCAATGCCACGCTCACCTAATAGAGACCATAGAGCAGCCTCAACAGCACCGGTATCTGATCCTGGCATAATTCCTATACGATGATCAGAAGGAACCTCAAGAATCTCACGGGTTAAATTAACAACTTCAGCAAGTTTTAATTCTGCTTCTCTAGATCTATGTGAACGCCCAACTAATGCATTTTTAAGAACATCAAGAGTCCAACCAGGCCGTTTGCTACAAGGACCTGAAGAAAAATTAGTATTATTGGGACGATTACTTGGTTTTTGTAACATTATCATTATTTCTCCCCTTTTAGATGTTTCTCTTTCTTTATAAAGAAAAACAAATTATTATAAAGACTAATCAATAATCTTTTTAGAAAAAAGTCAAAAATGTTGTCTATTATTTCGTATGCTTAAAATTTAGGGAAACTTTATAAAAAAATCTTTCTTAATCATTTTTCTCGATTGATTCTTTTAATTTTTTTCGTATTACCACCACGATAAGACAGCATTCTAATAACAATACACTAAAGTGTCCAATATACCTATCAAATTTATTTTATGATAAAGATTCATTGATAACGCTCTAGAATAGGGAGATAAATTTATTAAAAAATCAATTATTTTTCTTTTGATGACTGGACAGAGAAAATTTTAATGTTATAACCGCAAACGCTTTATATTTTTTATGAAGCATGCCCAGATAGCTCAGTTGGTAGAGCAGCGGACTGAAAATCCGCGTGTCCGTGGTTCGAATCCGCGTCTGGGCACCACTTTTTGTTTTTTAGCATATTGAAATATATAGATTTTTTCTTTAAATAACCATTTTCAGACCACCTTTTAGACAACCTTCTACAGCTTATATAATTTTATCTAATTTGTTCTTATTTGCTCCTTATTTTTCTTTGGAATGAAGGCTAAGATCTCTTTTTTTCTCCACCTCACTGCTCTCTCTAGCTTATATGGCTCCGGAAACAACCCCTGAAGCACCCAATTGCGAATCGTTGTTGTGGATACACTAAAAAGCTGTGCACACTCACGTGTCGTTACATATCTATCTCCATCATCAAATATCATCTCATTACCTTTCTCTTTTTTATATTAATTAAATGGGTGGGGGTGCTGGGAGGAGAAAGAGCACCCCCATAGGTTTAAGCAGCTTTTGTCAAAATCTTTTGCATCTCTTGTTCTATTTCCCCTAAAAAGATTTCGACAGCTTTATTAATCTCTTCAATGTATTTCTCATCACGGAGGACGCGTTTGACTTTCATTCTCAAACCAGTAGATTTGCCTACAAAGTTTGGATTATAGCTCATGAAATCACACCACTTTCGTCCTGTACAAGCCATTTGGAATTGCATTTGTGCGATATATTCAGGCTTGATTTCGTCATAAATAAAAAAACGAAGATGAGTCGTTGATTGTGGACATTTGACTTCGATTAAACCGTCCTCTCCAATGAACCCATCAGGACTTGCACCAGCCATTTCCATTTTTGGGTGTGAAATAAAACCGCATCTTGTGACTTCTGCGTCATAAATGAATTCATATTCTCTTAAGGTATTCTCTTCATGTTCAATGCCCCATTGCATAGCAGGTGTTGTATAAGATTGGCTTATTCCCTCTATTAAGCGTTCTGTCATGAGTTTCGTTTTGTAGTCTTCATATTTGCTGGTAGGCAAACCTTTTGCTGTCTTACTGAGTACGTTGTAAACGTTTGAAGCAGTGACTTTACCCAAGCGCGCTTGAAACCATTCTGCTGTTCTTTGCTCCATCTCACACCGCCGTTTGTTGTTGAGTTGGTGCATATTCAATATCTTGTATAGGTGCATCTAATTGCTCTTGTTGTGCTTTTTTCATTTGTGAACGTTGCTTTTTTTTCAAAGAAAACAAAGCGATTTGAGCTTGTTTATAAGACATATCTGTTAGATTTTTTGCTCCCTGTAGCGTCAAAAGGAAATGTTCCTTCTGTTGATATTTCATTGCCTGATATATGCTTTAAAGTCATTTCTACGGTTACGTTGTCTGAACTCTGCTCTTTGATACGAGAGAACAAGGCAAAGTGATGTGTTGCAAGAGTTTCTTTGATTGAATCAATATATTTATCAAGCGTGGTATAGAGGCTTTTAGTATGTGTATTAATGGCGTTTTGTTCGATATCTTTGTATTCCATTTGCATAGCAGAAAGATCACGGACAAAGTTTTGACGCTCTTGTCGTTTTATCTCTTGTTCTCGCAATTCAAGAAGACGCTTGAGACGATCCATATCGACATCATTTTCTAAAGCTCTTTCTAAAATAAGCTCCATAGCTGTAGGTTTGATTTCACAATCGTTCATTTTTTCCACTAATTCCGTTTGTGTGGTACTTAGTTCACTCATCTTGATTTCCTCCTATTTGAGCGCAATTCCCCCGTGGCGTGAATCACGCTTGTGTTAAAAAGTTGGTTGGTTGTTACAATCCTGTTTCTAGAGACTGTGTGATATTGACCACCTCCCCGTCTAAAAAGACGAGGAAATGAAATCATATTTTAAACTAAGCAGCTTTTACGACAGATCTTTCTAAGACTTGTTTTGCTTCTTTAATGAGAGCTTTATATTTTCTGTTTTCTTCATCTACTCTGAAGGCATCAAGAAGACGCACATGAATTGGACCTAAAAGATATAAAACTTTTTCACCAGCGTTCATTCCCTCCCAATAGCTTGGCAAATCAAAGCGTGTATCACGATCATAATCAACAGATTGGTTTCTTAGTTTTTTCTCACACTCAATAAAGTAACGACGTGCCTGTCGTCCTTTCTTATTACGTTCAACCATGGAAAGCTCTTTCGCCATATCTAAGGTGAGATGATATTCTACTGCTATAGCATTGTTTGCTTCCATTTTTTTGTGGAAGCGAATAAAATCTTGCCTTTCAAGAAAAGAATAAGCAATGATGCGTTTTTTTATCCAAGTAGAGAAATCTTGTTTGCTTTCCAAAAATGTATGCAAGTCACGCGCATTAACAGTTTGAACTGTTTCCTGATCAATTGTTTGTTCTGTAATTTTAATAAGAGTGTTCATAATGAACTCCTATGCAGTTAGATGTTTTTCATTGACATCCAATAAAGGATGCCGGGTGCTGAAAAACACGGTGCATAGTCCGTCGTTACGCTTTCCCCATAAAGAGTATTGTATAGCGTAACTACACCCGACAAGATCATTATATGCGTGTAACATACAACGAGTCAAAGCCTTTAATGTGCGGAAAATAAACTGTTTCGGCAATTCATCCGCTATGCATTTAAGGTGTTTTTCAAGCACCTGATTCGACAATAGACATACTGATATTATTTTGTCAATTAAAAAGTTTGAAAATTGACGCAAATAAATCATATCGATTTTATTAGTAAATTCGTATTTCTTTTCCATTATTGCATTCCTTAATTAATGCATGCTTTGTCTTTTAAGCTCTTGAGACAGCACACCAATTCCTTTTGCTGTGATTTTTGCGCAAGGAATGACTTTTTCTATTCCACTTGCGGTTTGAAGCGTGATGGTTGGACAATCCATAAGTTGCTTTTGGATTTTGTCTTGATAAGGAAGCAAATTTCCACCTGCTGCTCGTCTGTAAACCCAACCTTTTTTCTGTAAGA